>NZ_JZRD01000033.1:0-181219 GCF_000963995.1 Pantoea sp. SM3 | reverse complement strand
GGCTTAACTGACTGGCATTAGGCCCGCAGGCCCGCTTGATTAGGCTTCAACACCCAGATTTTCTTTGGTCCAGGCCGCAAATTCGGTGTAACCACCTATGTGCTGGTCATCAAGGAAAATCTGCGGCACGGTGGTCACCGGTTTGCCGGCACGTGCTTCCAGGTCGGCCTTGGTGATGCCGGTCGCCTGAATATCGACGTACTGATAGTTGAAATCATCGCGCTCGCTGGTCAGCTTGGTGGCTAACTCTTTCGCACGTACGCAGTATGGGCAGCTTGAACGGCCAAAAATCACTGCAATCATTGCTTCTCTCCTTCCGCTGCTGTTTTGTGACCAGTTTCACATTACAGCGTGAATAATGGCTAACATCATGCCCGCCCATCCTGCTTAAGCAAAGAAGAAAATGCCTGTTACTCTAATGACCGCAATCTATGTCCATCATACTTCACTCTGCAGATGCGTTTGGCTCCAGTTAAGCGGCTGGTGATAGCCACGCCTTGCTGCAGAGCGAATTATTCGGGTCTAAAATGCGACTGACCTATTGAGCAACTGAGGAAATCACCCATGCGTAATCTGGCCACGTTGCCTAAACCGGTTTTGTTGCTGGAAGTGCTTGGCGTACTTGCGGTGACGGGGGCGCTGTTGCTGGTCAACGACTGGATTAGCGCGCCGGATTTTATGGCGAAAAAGTCGCTGGCCACGCTGCTGTTTTTCCTTGGCATTGCGCTGATGTTGCCAGCCGCCTGGCTGATGATGTGGCGTACCGCGCAAGCGATGGCACCGCAGTTGTTCAATCACAACCACAAGAAGAAGTAACCGGAGAGGATTATGACGCCGACCATCGATTTACTGTGCAGCCACCGTTCCATTCGCGCCTTTACCGAGCAGGGCATTGATGATGCCCAGCGCAGCGCGATCATTGCTGCAGCACAAGCGGCCTCGACCTCCAGCTTTTTACAGTGCTCCTCAATTATTCGCATTACCGACCAGGAAAAGCGTCAACAGCTGGTGCAACTCACCGGCGGGCAACCGTGGGTGAGTGCCGCCGCTGAATTTTGGGTGTTTTGTGCCGACTTTAATCGTCATCAGCAGATCTGCCCGGATGCCCATCTTGGGCGCGCCGAACAGTTGCTGTTGGGCTGTGTGGATACGGCATTGATGGCACAAAACGCCATGGTCGCAGCGGAATCGCTGGGATTGGGTGGGGTGTTTATTGGTGGCATCCGTAATAGCATCGCGCAAGTCACAGATTTGCTGGAACTGCCGAAATTTGTGCTGCCACTGTTTGGTTTCTGCATCGGTCATCCCGCTTCTGCCCCAGACGTGAAACCCCGCATGCCAGCGGCGATGCTGGTGCATGAAAATCGCTATCAACCTGTCGATAAAAGCGTGCTGGCCCAGTACGATAACCAAATCACGGCTTATTACCAGCAGCGTGACAGCAACCAGCGTTCGGAAACCTGGAGCGAACTGATTCAACGCCTGATCATTAAAGAAATGCGTCCGTTTATGCTGGATTATCTGCATCAACAGGGCTGGGCAACGCGCTAAGCACAAGGAACTCTGCAATGAAGATGGCCATTCTCACGCGTGATGGAACGCTGTATTCGTGTAAGCGCCTGCGCGACGCCGCGGAAGAGCGTGGCCATCAGGTGCAGATGATCGATCCACTCTCCTGCTACATGAACATCAATTCCGATTCTCCCGCGGTGCATTATCGTGGCGAACCGCTGGGCCATTTTGATGCCGTTATCCCGCGCATTGGCACGGCGACCACCTTTTACGGCACGGCGGTGCTGCGCCAGTTCGAGATGTTGGGCAGCTATCCGCTGAATGAATCGGTGGCCATCACCCGGGCGCGTGACAAATTGCGATCGCTGCAGCTGCTGGCGCGTGAAGGCATTGATATGCCGATCACCGGGTTCGCTTCTTCGCCTGACGATACTCAGGATGTGATCGCCATGGTGGGGGGTGCGCCGCTGGTGGTGAAATTAGTGGAGGGCACGCAGGGGATTGGCGTGGTGCTGGCTGAAACGCGGCAGGCGGCGGAGAGCGTGATTGATGCATTTCGTGGCCTTAACGCCCACATTCTGGTGCAAGAGTTTATCAAAGAGGCACAGGGGCGAGATATTCGCTGCCTGGTGATTGGCAATGAAGTGGTGGCGTCGATTGAGCGTGAAGCGAAAGAGGGGGATTTCCGCTCGAATCTTCATCGTGGCGGTAAAGCGCACGCGGTGACCATCACCGAAAAAGAGCGCGAAATCGCCGTGAAAGCCGCGTCCACGCTCGGGCTGGAAATCGCAGGGGTGGATATTTTACGCGCCAATCGCGGCCCGCTGGTGATGGAGGTGAATGCTTCGCCAGGGCTTGAGGGCATTGAAGGTACCACCGGCCTCGACATCGCTTCAATGATGATTCACTGGGTAGAAGCGCATGCCTGCCCCGGCTATCGTCTTAAAACCGGGGGCTAGGCGCGCTTTTACGTGGTTTTCGTGGCATCAGAGGGACTTTTTCCGTAAGCTAAGGCGCTTATTTCTTCACCCCACAGGACATAACGATGGATTCACTGGTCGTTCCTGACATCGACATCCTGCGTCGCTGGCTGGATCAACAAAATATCACCTGGTTCGAATGCGATGCCTGCCAGGCACTGCACCTGCCGCACATGCAGAATTTTGACGGGGTGTTTGATGCAAAAATCGACCTGGTGGACAACGTCATCCTTTTCTCGGCCCTCGCGGAAGTGAAACCCACAGCACTTATTCCTTTGGTCGGCGATTTATCGCAGATCAATGCCAGTTCGCTTACGGTGAAGGCCTTTATCGATATTCAGGATGACAATCTGCCCAAGCTGATTGTCTGCCAGTCGATCAGTACCACTGCCGGATTAACCTTTGGTCAGTTCTCGCACTTTATGAAGCAAAGTGAAGAGGGCGTTTCCATGGTGATTATGGAAGCCTTTGCCAATAATTTGCTGATGATGGGCGAAGAAGAGGAGCGACAACCCAGCTCCAGCAGCCACGCGATGCTGCACTGAGTTCCCCGCCTCGCTAACTGCCGCTTTTTGCGGCAGTTTTCATTTTAGCCCTACCACTTTTTATTCTGCATTTTGCCCTTTATTGCCAGATATTAGTCGTGCTTTATGCCGCTAGTGCCAAACCCCATAGCAGAAACATGCATAAAATATCGCAAAAAGGCGTTTTTTACGCTGAGATCTGGCACGCGTGAAGCAGGGGGGCTATTCTTGCGGGGCTGCTTGAGACATGCAACCTCAGCACAACTATAGGTTTTTGCTATTAAACTCCCGCTGAATATTGATTCATTGTGTGTCTGTGATTAAACAGAAAAAACGCAACGTCAGGACCGCGTGTATGCAGCGTTGTGATGACCCCCTCAGGAGGAAGTAAAACATGATCAACCAACGTAAAAAATGGTTGCCAGGTGTGGTTGCAGGTGTGCTTATGGCGACGGCCGTTAGTGCTCAGGCAGAGGATAAAACGCTGCACGTCTATAACTGGTCCGATTATATTTCGGCCGACACCGTGCCGAATTTTGAAAAGCAGACCGGCATCAAAGTGGTCTACGACGTCTTCGATTCCAACGAAGTGCTGGAAGGTAAACTGATGGCCGGTTCAACCGGTTACGATGTCGTCGTGCCTTCTTCCAGCTTCCTCGCACGTCAGCTTCAATCGGGTGTGTTCCAGGAGCTGGATAAGAGCAAACTGCCAAACTACAAAAACCTCGATCCTGATTTGATGGCGAAAGTCGCGCAGCACGATCCGGGTAACAAATATGCGATTCCGTATCTGTGGGGCACCACTGGCATCGGTTACAACGTCGATAAAGTGAAAGCCGCATTGGGCACTGATGCGCCCGTCAACAGCTGGGATTTGGTGCTGAAGCCAGAAAACCTGGAAAAACTGAAAAGCTGTGGTGTTTCCTTCCTCGATGCACCGGAAGAGATTTTCGCCACCGTACTGAATTATCTCGGCAAAGATCCGAACAGCTCTGACGCGAAAGATTACACCGGCGCCGCCACGGATCTGTTGCTGAAGCTGCGTCCTAATATCCGTTACTTCCATTCGTCTCAGTACATTAACGACCTGGCCAATGGCAACATCTGCGTGGCGATCGGCTGGTCGGGCGATATCCTGCAGGCGAAAGATCGTGCAGTCAAAGCCAACAACGGCGTGCACCTGGGTTACAGCGTGCCGAAAGAGGGGGCTCTGGCCTTCTTCGACATGATGGCGATTCCGAAAGACGCGAAAAACCTCGATGCAGCCTATCAGTGGCTGAACTACATCATGGATCCAAAAGTGATCGCGGATGTTTCTAACAAGATGAACTACGCCAACGGCAACAAGGCTTCACTGCCATTGATCAATGCGGATGTGCGCAACAATCCGGGCATCTTCCCTACGCCGGATGCGATGGCCAAGCTGTTTGTGCTCAAAGTCCAGGATCCGAAACTGGATCGTGCGCGCACCCGTGCATGGACTAAAGTAAAAAGTGGTAAGTAATTCGTTCTAAACGGATTCATTACCTGTAGACGACAACAGAGGCGCGGTGATGGCCTCTGTTGTGCCATTTTAGCGGCTGGCTGTGCCGCGCTACACCGCTTAGCGCCGGAGAAATGTTAGTGAACGACGCGATTCCCCGCCCCCCAAATAAAACGGCTAAGGCGTTAACGCCGCTGCTGGAAATTCGCAACCTGACCAAATCTTTTGACGGCCAGCACGCCGTGGATGATGTCAGCCTGACCATTTATAAAGGTGAAATTTTTGCCCTGCTGGGTGCTTCCGGCTGCGGAAAATCGACCTTACTGCGCATGCTGGCAGGTTTTGAGCCACCGACCAGCGGGCAGATTGTGCTGGATGGGCAAGACCTGTCGCACGTTCCGCCTTATCAGCGCCCAATTAATATGATGTTCCAGTCCTACGCGCTGTTCCCGCACATGACGGTGGAACAGAACATCGCCTTTGGACTGAAGCAGGATAAATTGCCGAAAGGCGAAATCAGCAGCCGCGTAGCAGAAATGCTGACGCTGGTGCACATGCAAGAGTTTGCGAAACGTAAGCCGCACCAGCTCTCTGGCGGCCAGCGCCAGCGTGTGGCGCTGGCGCGTAGCCTGGCGAAACGCCCCAAACTGCTGCTGCTGGATGAACCGATGGGCGCGCTGGATAAGAAACTGCGCGACCGCATGCAGCACGAAGTGGTGGATATTCTTGAACGCGTTGGCGCGACCTGCGTAATGGTCACGCACGACCAGGAAGAAGCGATGACTATGGCCGGTCGTATCGCGATCATGAACCGTGGCAAATTTGTGCAGATTGGTGAGCCGGAAGAGATCTACGAGCATCCTACCAGCCGTTACAGCGCCGAATTTATCGGTTCAGTTAACGTGTTTGATGGCCTGCTGCTTGAGCGCACGGAAGAGGGCGTGGTGATCGATGCGCCGGGCCTGGTGCATCCGCTTAAAGTGCAGACCGATGTCTCCATCATCGATAACGTGCCCGTGCATGTCGCTTTACGTCCGGAAAAAGTGATGCTGTGCGAAGAGGTGCCGGCGGATGGCTGCAACTTTGCCGTGGGTGAAGTGGTGCATATCGCTTATCTCGGCGACCTGTCGATTTATCACGTTCGCCTGCGTAGCGGTCAGATGATCAGCGCGCAGCTGCAGAATGCACATCGCTACCGCAAAGGTGCGCCAACATGGGGTGATGAAGTTCGCCTGTGCTGGGACGCCGACAGCTGTGTGGTTCTGACGGTTTAAGGAGGCGTAATGAGCCAGATTTCTCAACGCAGCGAGCCGGAAGTGGTGGGTACACCGCTGCAGCGCTGGGGCACGCGTATTAAAATGCTGCATGGTCGCAAGCTGGTGATCGCCTTGCCTTATCTTTGGCTGATCCTGCTGTTTCTGCTGCCGTTCCTGATCGTGCTGAAGATCAGTTTCGCCGATATTGCGCGTGCCATTCCGCCTTACACCGATCTGGTGACCTGGGCCGATGACCAACTCAATCTGGTGCTGAATCTCGGTAACTACATCACACTGACGGACGATCCACTGTATGCCGAAGCCTATCTGACTTCACTCAAGGTGGCGGCGATTTCTACCGTGATCTGTCTGCTGATCGGATACCCGCTGGCCTGGGCGGTGGCGCACAGTAAGCCTTCAATGCGCACTATTCTGCTGTTGCTGGTCATCTTGCCCTCCTGGACCTCATTCCTGGTGCGCGTGTACGCGTGGATGGGCTTACTGAACAACAACGGTATTCTTAACCGCTTCCTGATGTGGCTGGGGGTTATCGATCATCCACTGGTGATTCTTTACACCAATACCGCGGTGTATATCGGTATCGTTTACTGCTATCTGCCGTTTATGGTGCTGCCCATCTATACCGCGTTAACCCGTATCGACTACTCGCTGGTCGAGGCCTCGCTGGATCTGGGGGCGCGTCCGCTGAAAACCTTCTTTAGCGTGATCGTGCCACTCACCAAAGGCGGCATTATCGCCGGTTCGATGCTGGTGTTTATCCCGGCGGTAGGGGAGTACGTGATCCCGGAACTGCTGGGAGGGCCGGACAGCATCATGATTGGCCGTATCCTGTGGCAGGAGTTCTTTAACAACCGTGACTGGCCGGTGGCTTCGGCGCTGGCGGTGATCATCCTGTTGATTTTGATTCTGCCGATCATCTGGTTCCA
Source organism: Pantoea sp. SM3 (assembly GCF_000963995.1). NCBI lineage: Bacteria > Pseudomonadati > Pseudomonadota > Gammaproteobacteria > Enterobacterales > Erwiniaceae > Pantoea > Pantoea sp. SM3. The sequence continues at coordinate 174,517 of NZ_JZRD01000033.1, read as the reverse complement.
CAAGCATCAAAATCGTGAGTTAGGAGAGAAGGAATGAATCAGTTACCGACCATTCGCTCTCCGTGGCGCACAGCGATTTTGGTTGCATGCTTTATGTTCCTGTATGCGCCAATGTTGCTGCTGGTGGTTTACTCCTTTAACAGCTCGCAGCTGGTGACTGTGTGGGAGAGCTTCTCGTTCCACTGGTACAAAGTGCTGTTCCAGGACGATGCGATGCTGGATGCCGTTGGCCTCAGCCTGACCATTGCGGCGCTCTCCGCTACCATGGCGGTGGTGTTGGGCACCATGGCCGCGGTAATCATCGTGCGTTTCGGCCGTTTCCGTGGGCATAGCGGTTTTGCGTTTATGCTCACCGCGCCGCTGGTGATGCCAGATGTGATCACCGGGCTGTCACTGCTGCTGCTGTTTGTGGCGATGGGCAATACCTTCGGCTGGCCGAGCGATCGTGGCATGCTCACCATCTGGCTGGCGCACGTCACCTTCTGTACTGCTTACGTGGCGGTGGTGATCAACTCCCGTCTGCGCGAGCTGGATCGTTCCATCGAAGAAGCGGCAATGGATCTCGGGGCGACGCCGCTGAAAGTGTTTTTCGTGATAACCGTGCCAATGATTGCTCCGGCAATTGTCACCGGTTGGCTGCTGGCCTTTACGCTATCACTGGATGATCTGGTGATTGCCAGCTTCGTCACCGGGCCGGGCGCCACGACGCTGCCGATGGCGATCTTTGCTACTGTGCGACGCGGCGTCAATCCAGAGATCAATGCGTTAGCCTCATTGATTCTGTTTGTCGTCGGCCTGGTCGGATTTATCGCCTGGCGCTTTATGGCGCACGAAGAAAAGCAACGTTTACGCGATATTCAGAAAGCCAGACGTGGCTGAAACCCGTAACATTTGCCAATATAATAACGGGCCGGTTTACCCTTCATACTTCACGTTGTAGATGCGTTGGCAACGTGTGTTCACCCCAGTCACTTACTTAGGTAAGCTCCTGAGGATTCGCACACTTGCCGCCTTCCTAAAACGTGAATTATTTTGGGGTAAGACTTGCCCGTTTTTTTATGGTTACGGAGTCAAACCATGTCGGAAACCCTCAAAAATGCGATGGCCAATTCAACGCCTGCACCAGTGATGGTCGCGGGGATCGCCATCATTGCCACACGCTGTCTCAGCGTGCTGATGCTGGCCAATGAGCTGGGTTACGACGAAATAGCCAACTTTGTCCACCGCAGTGCGCAGGCGTGGGATTCCACGCTGATTTTTATCGCCAGTCAGCTGATCTTTCTGTTTGAACTGCGCTGTGCTTTTACCCTGCTGCGTGGCAGCAATCGCGGACGCTGGGGTTATGTGGTGGCGCAAATTATTGTGCTCGGTTACATGCTCATGGCATCTGTCGGCTGGATCTACCCGGAAATTTTCAGTATTCCTGGTGAAACCAATGCGCAGATCATTCATCACACGTTGATGCAGAAAGTACCGGATGTGCTGGTGTTGCTGCTACTGTTTGTGCCGGCCAGCAGCCGCGCTTTTTTCCGCGCCCGGTGATACAATCTGCCCCCGTTTTTCTCCCGATTTTGATATACAGGCCTTTCCATGTATTGCGCGCTTTATGATGCCGGTCGCTGTCGTTCATGCCAGTGGCTGGAGAAACCCTATCCGCAGCAGCTTAGCGAGAAGCAGTCGCTGCTCGAGCAGTTGCTGTCGCAGACCGCGGTGGCAGAATATTTACTGCCGGTGACCTCGCCGCTGCAGGGTTTTCGTAATAAAGCTAAAATGGTGGTGAGCGGCAGCGTCGAACGGCCGATTTTCGGCATGATGGCGCGTGATGGCGAACCGGTGGATCTGTGTGATTGCCCACTCTATCCCGCCAGCTTTGCGCCGGTGTTTGATGTGCTAAAACCCTTTATTGCCCGCGCTGGATTGACACCCTACAACGTGGCGCGTCAACGCGGCGAACTGAAATTCCTGCTGCTTACCGAGAGTTCGCAAGGTGGGATGATGCTGCGGTTTGTGCTGCGATCCACCCGCAAGCTGGAGCAGTTGCGCGCGGCTTTACCCTGGTTGCAGCAGCAGTTGCCGCAGTTGAAAGTGATCTCCGCCAATATCCAGCCAGTACATATGGCGATTTTGGAAGGGGAAGAAGAGATTGCTTTGACGCCCGATCAGGCACTGGCAGAATGTTTCAATCAGGTCCCGCTGTATATTCGTCCGCAGAGTTTCTTTCAGACCAACCCGCAGGTCGCAGCAGATCTGTATGCCACGGCGCGTGATTGGGTCGCAGAGTTGCCGGTGACCAGTATGTGGGATCTGTTCTGCGGCGTGGGCGGTTTCGGTTTGCACTGTGCCACGCCCGAGATGCAGCTGACCGGTATTGAAATCAATGCGGAAGCCATTGCCTGTGCGCAGCAATCGGCTGAACAGTTGGGGCTCGATAAAGTGAGTTTCGCCGCGCTAGATTCCACCCGGTTCGCGACATCGCATGAACAGGTGCCACAGCTGGTGCTGGTTAATCCGCCGCGTCGCGGTATTGGGGCTGAGCTGTGTGCTTATCTCAGTGAAATGGCGCCAGACTACATTCTCTATTCAAGCTGCAATCCCAGCACGATGGCGCAGGATATTGCACGCCTGGCAGACTACGCGGTGAGCCGCGTCCAGCTGTTTGATATGTTTCCGCACACGGCACACTTTGAAGTGCTAACGCTGCTGATTAAGAAGGGTGGAGCCACGTAGCCACCGCCTGAACGGAGGACGTGCAGAACCTGTCAGGTGGCACGCCACGCGGCTCCATAATGCTTATTCCGGGAACCACTTCTGGTTGATTTGCTGCCAGGTGCCATCGGCTTTCAGCGCCACCAGTGCGTCATTCATCTCTTTCAATAACGCTGCATTGCCTTTACGCACCGCAATGCCTAAGCCGGTGCCGAAGTATTCGGTATCGGTAATATGCTCACCCACCGCGCTGAGATCGTCGTTAGCCTTCAGCCACTGATTGACCACCGCGCTATCACCAAACACGCCGTTCAGACGACCATTTTTCAGGTCGAGAATCGCGTTCTGATAACTGTCGTAAGACACGGCGATCACTTCTGGATGTTTCTCCAGCAGGTATTTCTGGTGCGTGGTGCCGTTTTCTACCCCTACACGCTTACCTTTCAACTGGCTAAAGTCGGTGAACTGTCCCTTTTGGGCAATCACAATCGCGGAGTTGGCGTAGTAAGGCTGAGTGAAATCGACCTGTTTGCTGCGCTCTGCCGTGATGTCCATGCCTGAGATGACCGCATCATAACGACGGAATTTCAGCGAAGGGATCAAACTGTCAAATGCGTTATTGGTAAAGGTGCAATCCGCTTTCATTTGCTGACATAAGGCTTTTGCCAGATCGATATCGAAGCCGACAATTTGGTTGTCGTGATCGAGGGATTCAAACGGGGGATAGGTCGCAGAAGAGGCGAAACGAATTTTCTCCGCCGCATAAGCATTCATTGCCAGTGTTGCCAGCGCCGCAGCAACAATCCATTTTTTCATTATGTGACTCCTGTAAACCATGCCAGAGATAGAACGGATTACACGATGCCAGCAAATGAATTTATATGCAAAGTATATGATTAAAAAATTACATATGTTGTTGGCGGTGTAGCAGCGCGAGATATGACGCGTTTGTCCGCAACACTTTCATCTCAGACAAACGCGATAAATCGCGCCACGACAGCAATCAATTGCGGTGTTCGAATGCCAGTGCGCGCTTTTCGATTAAACGCATCATCAACGTGAGCAAACCGTTGACCACCAGATAGATCAGCCCGGCAGCGGCATACACCGTGATGTCATAGGTGCGCCCATACAGCAACTGACCGTGTCCCATCACTTCCATCAACGTTATGGTGTACGCCAGTGAGGTACTTTTAAACACCAGCACCACTTCGTTTGAGTAAGAAGATAGCGCACGTTTAAACGCATACGGCAGCAGGATACGCAGCGTGTCTTTGCGATTCATACCCAGCGCAGCGCAGGATTGCCACTGCCCGGAGGGGATAGCGCGAACTGCACCGTAGAACAGTTGAGTGGTATAGGCTGCACTGTTGAGCGACAGCGCAATCAACGCGCAAAGCCAGGGCTGTGATAGCAGATGCCATAACCACGGCACGTTCTGAATGCTGGGAAACTGGCCGGGGCCATAATAAATGAGGAAGATTTGCACCAGCAGTGGGGTGCCGGTAAATACCGTGATGTAGCCTTTTACCAGCCAGTTCAGCACCGGGACTTTCATTGAAAGCACGATGGTGCACAGCAGCGACAGCAGCAGCGCGGCAATCAGTGAGGCCACCGTTAAGGTCAGACTGGTATGCAACCCTTTCAGGAGCTCGGGTAAGTAATCCAGCATGCGTCAGGCTCCCCGTTCAAAACGCGTGGTGCGCGATTCAATACGGCGCAGTATCGCCTGACTGAACAGCGTAATAATCAGGTAGACGGCCGCAGCCACCAGATACCAGGTAAAGGGTTCTTGTGTGCGCGTGGCAATGCTTTTGGTTTGCAGCATGATGTCATTCACGCTAATCAGCGACACCAACGCAGTATCTTTCAGTAACACCAACCACTGATTGCCAAGACCCGGCAGCGCATGACGCCACATTTGCGGCATGATCAGGCGGAAAAAAATCGCCGACTTCTTCATACCCAACGCCTGGCCGGATTCCCATTGGCCCACAGGCACGGCTTTCAGTGCGCCGCGCAACGTTTGGGAGGCATAGGCAGAATAAAGCATCGCGAGGGCAATCACACCGCACAGGAAGGGGCTGACGTCGAAGTTTTCAATCTGTACCTGCACGGGAATGCTAAACAAGCCCAGATTGATATGGAAGCCATCGGATAAGGTCAGTAGCAGCTGTGAAGCACCAAAGTAGACAAACAACACCACCAGAATTTCCGGCAGACCACGGATCAGCGTCACCAGCGCGGTACCGATCCACGCCAGCGGTTTCCAGCGGACGGTTTCCCAGCCAGCAAAAATCATCGCCAGCACAAGGCCGGCGATAAGTGCACAAACAGCAAGGCCGACAGTCATGCCGGCGGCGCTTGCGAGTGGAATCATTTCATTCATCAGGGATTACTGCTGGAACCATTTGTTGTAGATGGTTTTGTAGGTGCCGTCAGCTTTGATCTTTTCCAGGGCAGTGTTGAATTTGCCCTGCAGTTCGGTGTTGCCCTGACGGACGGCGATACCCAGACCGGTACCGAAGTAATCTTTATCGGTCACTTTCTCACCCAGTGGTGCGAGGTTGGCATTCTGTTTCAGCCATTCGTTCACCACGGCGGTGTCACCAAATACCGCATCAATACGACCATTTTTCAGGTCCAGAACCGCGTTCTGGTAGCTGTCGTAAGGCACAACGGTGATGTCGCTGTGTTTATCAGACAGATATTTCTGGTGCGTGGTGCCGTTCTGAACGCCAACGCGTTTACCTTTCAGCGCATCAACGTTCGCCAGCTTGCCTTTCTGGGCAATAAAGATCGCGGAATTATCGTAGTAAGGCTTGGAGAACAGCACCTGCTTTTCACGCTCTGGGGTGATATCCATACCCGCCATTACGGCGTCAAAACGACGGAATTTCAGGCTGGGGATCAGGCTGTCAAACGCCTGATTAGTGAAAGTACAGGTCGCATCAATCTCTTTACACAGCGCATTGGCCAGATCGACATCGAAGCCCTGAATCTTGTTGTCAGAGTCGACAAATTCAAACGGAGGATATGAAGCTTCGGTGGCAAAACGCAGGGTTTGCGCAGCAGAAGCGCTGAGGCTCAGACCGGCAAGCAGTGCAGCAAGTACGACTTTTTTCATTAGATGCATCCTGACTTAGTGCGAAAGATAATGTGCAAACGCTTCGGTTTGCGGCTGTGTAAAGTGGCTGGCATCGCCTTGCTCAACGATATGGCCGTTCTCCATGTACACCACGCGGCTGGCGGTTTTACGCGCCACTTCGACTTCGTGGGTCACAATCACCTGAGTGATCTGCGTCTGTGCCAGCTCACGAATGATGCTGACGATCTGCGCGGTGATTTCAGGGTCGAGGGCGGCGGTGGGTTCGTCAAACAACAGCACCTGCGGCTCCATCATCAACGCTCGGGCAATCGCCACACGCTGTTGCTGGCCACCGGAAAGATGCAAGGGAAAACGATCGGCAAAAGGGGTCAGACGCAGACGTTCCAGCAGTTTATCAGCGCGCGCGCGTGCGGCTTCTTTGCTGAGACCGAGCACGCGACACGGTGCTTCAATCAGATTTTGCACCACGGTTAGGTGAGGCCACAGATTGTATTGCTGGAACACCATGCCCACGTTTTGGCGCAGTTCACGGATTGCGCTGTCTGACGGTGCTTTGCTGAAATCGAAGTGATTCCCGGCAATCTGCAGGCTGCCGGAACGCGGCTGCTCCAGCAGATTGAGGACGCGCAGGAGCGAACTTTTACCCGCGCCACTCGGCCCGAGCAACACCAGCGTCTCTCCCTGCGGGCAAGCCAGGTTGATATCGAACAGTGCCTGATGGGCACCGTAAAAACAGTTTATGGCGTTTAGTTGAATACTCATGCGCAAAAAATGAATAGTAATTAGTGCCGCGGATCTTAACGTCACCAGAATAGTTATGCAATTGTGGTGGGTTAAAATTTATTAAACAGCAGTGAAGTCCCCATAGCGTAGCACAATATCGCGCAGGTCAACGCCGGGAAGGACTCGCTGGCTGCAATTTATTGATGAAAAATTAACAAAAAACGCCGCAAAGATGCGGCGCGCTTATGTTTAGAACTGAGTGCGGTAAAATTGAACAGCTATTTCTTCTCTTCCAGCAGTTGGCTGAGCGACCCGCCACCTGCGTGCGGCCAGTCACCGACGTAGCGAATATCATCCACAGCCCAGCAGGTGCCTTCATGAATCATCAATACCTCGTCATGCCAGCTTTTACCCTCGCGACTCAAATCGACGCGCAGTGGAATATTACGTGCATCGCGATTAGGAATGGTTGAGGCGCTGGCAACTTCCGCCGACGTTGGACCCTGCGCGAGGCTGGAGAACAGATCGCTCTGGCTCCACGAGGCAGGTTTGCTGCTCTGCGTGCTGGCACCCAGTAGTTTTTGATACAGGCGATCGCTCAGGTAAGGGCGATATTTTGCCAGCGTGGTGCTATCGGGCAGACCCTGGCCGGGCTGGCTGATGCGTAAATCGTAAAACTGCTGCGCGACGCTATCTGGACCACCGTCGACACAGCTGGCAGTGCGCGGTCCGTTATCTTTGATCACCGGTTCGACGGTGGTACAGGCACTGAGCAGTAACGCAGCGGGAACAAGCAGCGCAAAGGCATTGTTTCTCATCTCGATTTCCTTATTGTTCACTGGCAAAGCGTCATTTTTAGCATAGAGTATAGTCTCGCTTTTACGCCGTACGAGCTGTTCACCTCAGGAGAGAAAAATGAAATTTTCCACCACGCCCACGTTAGAAGGGCACAGCATCAGTGAATATTGCGGTGTGGTTACCGGTGAAGCGATTCTCGGGGCCAATATTTTTCGCGACTTCTTTGCCGGGATTCGCGATATCGTCGGTGGTCGTTCCGGAGCTTATGAAAAAGAGCTGCGCAAAGCGCGGCAGATTGCATTTGAAGAGCTGGAAGAGCAAGCAAAGGCGCTGGGTGCGAATGCGGTCGTGGGCATTGATATCGATTATGAAACTGTGGGTAAAGACAGTAGCATGCTGATGGTCAGCGTGACCGGAACGGCTGTGATCATTCGCTGATGCGGGTCGTTGTCGCTTTGATGATGGCGCTGCTGCTCAGCGCCTGCCACTCCTCGCTGGAATCAAGACAAGGCTATTGGGTCGATACCGCGCATCCGGCACAGGGCGCGCGGCCTCGTATCAAAGTGGTGGTGATCCACTATACCGCCGAAGATCTGCCTTCCTCACTGGCCACGCTGACCGATCGTGAAGTCAGCGCACACTATCTCATTCCACAGCAGCCCGCGCAGAAACGGGGTAAGGGTGTGATCTGGCAACTGGTGCCGGAGCCTGAACTGGCGTGGCATGCCGGGCCGAGTTTCTGGCGCGGTGCGACCCGCATCAATGACACGTCGATTGGTATTGAGATCGTCAATCGTGGTTATACGCGGACATTAACTGGCGTGGAGTGGCAGCCGTTTACGCCAGCGCAAATCAGCGTGCTGGTGGCGCTGGTGAAAGATATCACGCAGCGCTATGCCATTACGCCTGAGAATCTGGTGGGGCACAGCGATATCGCGCCGCAGCGGAAGCAGGATCCTGGCCCGCTGTTCCCCTGGCAGCAGTTGGCGGAGCAGGGGCTGGGCGCATGGCCCGATCGTGACACGGTACAGCGTTATTTGAACGGGCACGCGGCGGGTGCGCCCATCGATCAGGCCGAGCTGCTGGATGCGCTGCAGCGCTATGGTTATGACGTCAATTCTGCGAATACCCCGCAAATGCAGCGTAAGCTTATCGCGGCGTTTCAGATGCACTTCCGTGCGCGGGATTATCGAGGCATCGCCGATGCAGAAACGCTGGCGATAGCCCGGGCGTTACTGGCGAAATACGGCGCAGCGCAGTGATGAAACGGTGTATGACATCGCCGATGCAGAAACGCTGGCGATAGCACAGGCGTGACTGGCGAAGAACGGTACGGCACGGTGATGTAAAGATGAAGTAGGGGGCTCGCTAGGGTGAACTTGTGGACGGCCCGAAGACCGTCCCTGCAAGACAACCTGAGCTTTGTTACGCTAAAAACGCCTGCCAGTGTGCAACCAGACGTTGTAAATCCTGACGGCTGACATCAAGGTGGGTGGCAATACGTGTGACCGGGCCTACGCTCATCAACACATCGCCGGAGTGCATCCAGCTTTTCAGTGCGTCAACCTGATCCGCCGGTACTTTCACAAACAGCATGTTGGTGTGCTGATTCAGTACCTCTACGCCAATGGCGCTGAGTTGCTCCGCCAGCCAGGCGGCATTGTCATGATCTTCTTTCAGGCGCGCGACATTGTGCTTCAGTGCGTACAGACCTGCCGCGGCCAGGATGCCTGCCTGACGCATGCCGCCACCGGTCATTTTACGCCAGCGACGTGCTTGCTCAATGTAGGCTTCATCACCGCACAGCAGTGAACCGACCGGCGTACCCAGCCCTTTGGACAGGCAGATGGTCAGCGTATCGCAATAGCGCGCGATATCTTTCAGCTCAACATTTTGCGCCACCACGGCATTGAAAATACGGGCGCCATCAATGTGCAGCGCCAGTTTGTGCTCACGCGTTAGCTTCCACGCTTGCTCCAGATAGCTCTGCGACAGCACTTTACCGTGATGGGTGTTTTCCAGACTTAGCAGGCGCGTGCGCGCAAAATGGATGTCATCCGGTTTGATGGCGGCAACAATATCCGCCAGCGGCAGCGATCCATCTTCGGCATGAGAAATAGGCTGAGGCTGAATGCTGCCCAGCACCGCCGCGCCACCCGCTTCGTATTTATAGTTATGTGCCTGCTGGCCGACGATATATTCATCGCCGCGCTGGCAGTGACAGAGCAGTGCCACCAGGTTGGCCTGAGTACCGGTTGGGAAGAACAGCGCAGCGGCTTTGCCACTCAGGCGTGCGGCCTCGCGTTCCAGCGCATTGACGGTGGGATCATCGCGATAGACATCATCGCCAGTTTCGGCGGCCATCATCGCATCCAGCATGGCGGCACTTGGGCGGGTTACGGTATCACTGCGTAAATCGATCACATCGCTCTCCTGAAACAAAAAAGCGGGCTGAGCGCCCGCGTTGTGAGTTATCTGGCCTGGTTATCCGTTTTACCTCAGCCAGTTAGTTTTCGCCAGTTCAACGATCTCATCGCCACGTCCATTCAGAATCGCGCGCAGCATATACAGGCTGAACCCTTTGGCCTGCTCGGCTTTGATCTGCGGTGGCATCGAGAGCTCTTCCTTAGCGGTAATCGCATCGATTAGCACCGGACCATCATGTGCGAATGCCTGTTCCAGCGCGCTGTTAAGTTCAGAGGCTTTCTCGACGCGAAGGCCTTTAATGCCACAGGCGGTGGCAATCGCGGCAAAATCGGGGTTTTCCAGATCGGTGCCATCGGTGAGGTAGCCGCCCGCTTTCATTTCCATTGCCACAAAGCCCAGCACGCTGTTGTTGAAAATCACCAGCTTTACCGGCAGCTTTAACTGGGCGACGGAAATAAAATCGCCCATCAGCATACTGAAGCCACCATCCCCACACAGCGCCACGACCTGACGCTGCTTATCGATGGCCTGGGCGCCGAGCGCCTGTGGCATCGCGTTGGCCATCGAACCGTGGTTGAACGATCCCAGTAGGCGGCGCTTGCCGTTCATTTTCAGATAGCGCGCAGCCCACACCGTAGGTGTGCCCACATCACAAGTGAAAATCGCATCCTCGGCCGCGTAATGGCTAATTTGCTGTGCCAGATATTGCGGATGAATCGCTTGTTTATCATTGGCGGTGGCCAGGTCGTCCAGGCCTTTGCGCGCCTCTGCATAGTGTTCCAGCGCGCTGTCGAGATGGTGCCGATCGTTTTTGCTGGCGAGCTGAGGTTGCAGCGCCTGCAGTGTGGCTTTGATATCGCCAATCAGCGCCATGTTGACATGGCTATGCGCACCGAGGCTGGCGGGATTGATATCAATCTGGATGATATGGGCATCAGCCGGGTAAAACGGTCGATAAGGGAACTGTGTACCCAGTAGCACCAGCGTGTCGGCGTTCATCATGGCGTGATAACCGGATGAAAAGCCGATTAAGCCGGTCATGCCGACGTCGTAGGGATTATCGTACTCGATGTGCTCTTTGCCGCGCATGGCGTGCACCACGGGCGCTTTCAGTGTTTCTGCCAGTTGCACCACTTCAGCGTGCGCGCCAGCACAGCCGCTGCCGCACATCAGCGTAATATTTTTGGCATGGTTGAGCGTGTCGGCCAGCCGGGCAATTTCACTGGCGTTAGGCACAACATGGGGTAATTGCGGCGGATACCACTCGCTACGCGCCCCTTCCGGCGCCGGTTTCAGGGCAATGTCGCCCGGAAGCACGATGACCGATACACCACGATTGAGAATCGCTTTGCGCATGGCGATGCCGAGAACCTGCGGCAGTTGCTCAGGGTTGGACACCAGTTCGCAATAGTGACTGCATTCGCGGAAAAGCTCTTCCGGATGCGTTTCCTGGAAGTAACCGCTGCCGATTTCACTCGAGGGGATATGAGCCGCAATCGCCAGTACTGGCACATGGTTGCGGTGGCAGTCAAACAGCCCGTTAATCAGATGCAGGTTGCCTGGGCCGCAGGAACCGGCGCATACCGCCAGTTCTCCGCTGATTTGCGCTTCAGCGCCTGCCGCAAAGGCCGCCACCTCTTCATGGCGAGTGGGCATCCATTCAATGGTGCCCATGCGATTCAGGCTGTCATTGAGTCCATTAAGAGAATCGCCCGTGACACCCCAAATGCGTTTCACACCGGCGCTTTCCAGGGTTTTGGCCAGCAGTGCCGCCACAGTTTGCTTCATCGTTTGCTCCTTTCTGGTGTTTTGCCATCCGTCCCGATGGCGGAAACCTGTCAGTCAGAAAGCGTAGACGAAGGAAGGCGCGCGCAGCCGTGAAAAAATGCGCTCGGTGCTCAGGCGGAAAACAGCGCGATAAGAATCGGGGCCAGTAAACTCATGATAAAACCGTGCACGATCGCGGCCGGGACAATTTCCATGCCGCCGGTGCGTTGCAGAATCGGCAGGGTGAAATCCATTGAGGTGGCGCCACTCAAACCCAGCGTCATACTGCGCTGACGGCTGATCAACAGCGGGATCAGCATAATGGTGATCAGTTCACGCAGCAGATCGTTAAAGAAAGCAGCACTGCCAATCACCGGCCCAAACGATTCCGTCATGAGAATGCCTGAAAGCGAGTACCAGCCGAAGCCGCTGGCAAGCGCCAGGCCGGTTTTGATTGGCAAATCGAGCCATAATGCGGCCAGCATCCCACCAATTAAGGCGCTGCACAGCGACACCGCCGCCACCAGCATGCCGCGACGATTGAGCGTGATTTGACGCAAGGTCATGCCGCTGCTGCGCAGTTGAATGCCGACCAGGAACAACATCAGCATCAGGGCATATTCACTGATGGTTGATGCGTGGCGCAGAATTGACCATTGGCTTAATCCCAACAGGAATCCGCCCAGTACCGAGCCACACAGCTTGAGGGATTCCAGCGCCATGTGCAGACGGGAAGGCAGGGCTTGCTGCTTGTGCAGGTGATGCCACGGCACGCGCTTCTCCAATAGCCAGAAAGCCATCAGGGAACAAGCGAGAATGCACAGCATACTGATCAAGGCGGTGTGAAAAATGGTGAGCAGATTACTGCTGAGGTTATCGAGGAAAGCGAGGCTGGTGCCCATAAAAAACAGGATGATGTACACCAGAGCGCTCAACAGGCGAGCGACGCCACGCAGCAGATTGGCACGGGTCACATGCAGTAAATAGCCAGCAATCAGTGGCAACAGAATGATGATTAAGCCATACATAGAGCGTTTCCATCCGTGGGAGAGGGCCGCAAGCTAGCGGAAAATAGTTGAAGTGTAAACCTTTTACCCATGCATTAACTTGACCAACTTAACGAGGCGAACCATGCTCAGGCAAAGCACTCAAGGGATGGCATGATGTTTCTGGAACATATCGATATTCGCGGTTTTCGTGGCATCAATCGGCTGTCGTTGCCACTCACCGATACCAATCTGCTGATTGGTGAAAATGCCTGGGGTAAATCCAGCCTGCTGGATGCGCTGACACTATTACTGGCACCTGCGGCTGAACCTTATCAATTTACCGAGCATGATTTTCACTTCCCACCGGGCGATCTGGAAGCCCGTCTGCGTCAGCTGCAACTGGTGTTTCGCTTTCGTGCACAAGCGGGCGATGACGAAGCGGTGTTCCAGCCTTTCTGGCAGCGCGATGAAAACGGGCGTTTTATCCGCTTCAGCACCCGTGCGCGGCGCAATGAGCATGGCGTGAAAACCACCTGGCGCTTCATCGACCAAAATGGCGATGTGCTGGCGATGGAAGGTACTGAGGCAGCGCTGGCGCATCTGCGAGCCTTCTATCCAGTGCTCAGACTGCGCGATGCGCGCTTTGGCCGGCGTGGACGACACAGCAGCACCGATGCGGATCGCCGGGCCACGACGCTGAGTGAATTGTCACAGGAAGTCGAGAAATTAACCCGGGATTTGGTCGTGCAGCCACAGAATTTAAGTGACGATTTACTGCGTCAGGGCTTGCACACCATGCAGCAATTGCTGGAGCACTACTTCCTTGTGCAGCAACCGGGGGTCAGCGCGGCGCGTGTCGCACCTGAATTGCGCGACGGTTCGCAAGGCTGGCGCTCACTCGACAAGCTTAACCACCTGATTGCCGGAACGGAATCACGCAGTCGCCAGGTCATTTTATTGCGCATGTTCTCTTTACTGATTCAGGCGCACGGCAATGAAGCGTTGCCGCCGGGCGCTCACCCCTTGCTGCTGGTTGAGGATCCGGAAACGCGACTGCATCCGATTATGCTGTCAGTGGCGTGGAACCTGCTGGATTTAATGCCGCTGCAAAAAATCACCACCACCAATTCGGGGGAGCTGTTATCTCAGGTGCCGTTGGAGAATATTTGTCGCCTGGTGCGTGAACCTACACGCGTTGCGGCATGGCGGATTGGTCCTGAAGGATTGAGCGCAGAGGAGAGCCGCCGTATTGGATTTCATATCCGCGTGAATCGCCCCTCGGCACTCTTTGCCCGCTGCTGGTTACTGGTGGAGGGAGAAACGGAAGTGTGGATCATCAATGAACTGGCACGGCAGCGCGGCTACCATTTTGCGGCCGAAGGGGTCAAAGTCATCGAATTTGCGCAGTCTGGTCTTAAGCCGCTGTTGAAGTTTGCCAGACGCATGGGCATCGCCTGGCATGTGTTAACGGATGGCGATGAAGCGGGCAATAAGTATGCAGCCAGCGCCCGGAGCCAACTGCAGGAGCATGAACGGCAAGACGACCATCTGACGCAGTTCCCGGCCCCGGATATAGAACATTTTCTCTATAAGCAGGGGTTCAGCGATGTTTATCACGACATGGCGCACCTGCCGTTAAACGTGCCGATGAATGCGCGGCGTATTATTACCAAAGCGATTCATCACAGCTCGAAACCCGAGCTGGCGATTGCGGTAGCCATGGCGGCGGCAGAGCGTGGGCCGCAGGCGATTCCCGCCTTGCTGGATCAGTTGTTTGCTCGCGTGATGTGGTTAGCACGCGGACGGGCGGATTGAGGTGCGGGAAAATTCGCAAAAGAAAAATGCCAGCGTCTGCGGCTGGCATTTTTTTTCGGGAGTGGTCAGAATGAATGAAGAGGCGCGCGTCAGGCGACTTGCGTGACTTCACAGGGCACAATCAAGCTGGCGTGATTGCCTTTTGGCCCTTCATGGACATCGAACTGAACCTGCTGGCCGGCCTTCAGCGTTCTGTATCCCTCCATCTGAATCGTGGAGTAGTGTGCGAAGATATCGTCGCCGCCGCCAATCGGACAGATAAAGCCGAAGCCCTTGGCGTTGTTGAACCATTTAACAGTACCCGTCTCCATGCTTTTACTTCCCTCGCAAGACATTTTGAACAGTAGGTGAGGTCATTGAAGCTGTGAGTCGAGTTTGTTTAAAACTCAATCAGCTTGTGTAAGTAGAATGTAGAGAAACGGTACTTATCGTCAAGCAAACGGCCCTGGCGCACGGGGAGAAATTCATCAAAATTTGAGGCAGTTAACGCTATTGCAAATTTTGTGATACAGGTCGCGCATGGGCTTTTAGGACCGTTTTTTCTTAAGGGAAAGGTGGCTTGACAGACATGTTAAACTTAGGAATGAGCGCAGAAATGCGCGCAATCGTAACGCAGAATTTCGACGGAACATTATGGCAAACACAAACGACTGGCTTAATTTTGAACATTTAGCCGAAGATAAAGTACGCGAAGGGTTAAAGCCGCCTTCGATGTATAAAGTCATTCTGAATAATGACGATTATACACCTATGGAATTTGTTATTGACGTTCTGCAAAAGTTCTTTTCTTATGATGTTGAACGTGCAACGCAACTGATGTTGAAAGTTCACTACCACGGAAAGGCGATTTGTGGTGTATTCACTGCAGAAGTGGCGGAAACCAAAGTCGCCCAGGTGAACAATTACGCACGAGAGAATCAACATCCGTTGCTGTGTACGCTGGAAAAAGCCTGAGCCCGTCTCCATATAGGGGAAAGGTCGTCAGAGCGATAATTGGGGGAGGTGCCAAATGCTCAATCAAGAACTGGAACTCAGTTTAAACATGGCTTTCGCCAGAGCGCGCGAGCACCGTCATGAATTTATGACCGTCGAGCATCTGTTGCTGGCATTGCTCAGTAACCCGTCGGCCAGAGAGGCACTGGAAGCCTGTACGGTGGATATCGTGGCTCTGCGACAGGAACTCGAAGCCTTCATCGAACAAACCACACCGGTGCTGCCAGCCAGTGAAGAGGAGCGCGATACACAACCGACGCTCAGCTTCCAGCGCGTGTTGCAACGTGCGGTATTCCATGTCCAGTCATCCGGTCGCAGCGAAGTTGCAGGCGCGAACGTGCTGGTCGCCATTTTCAGCGAGCAGGAGTCACAAGCGGCTTACCTGCTGCGCAAGCACGAAGTCAGCCGCCTCGATGTGGTGAACTTCATCTCCCATGGTACGCGTAAAGATGAGCCGGGCCAGCCGCAAAATAATGCGGAGAATCCGGTTAACGAAGAGCAAGCAGGCGGGGAGGAACGTATGGAAAACTTCACCACCAATCTTAATCAGCTTGCTCGTGTCGGCGGAATCGATCCGCTGATCGGCCGCGATAAAGAGCTGGAGCGTGCCATTCAGGTATTGTGCCGTCGACGTAAGAATAACCCGCTGCTGGTGGGTGAATCTGGCGTGGGTAAAACCGCCATTGCGGAAGGGCTGGCCTGGCGCATTGTGCAGGGCGATGTTCCGGAAGTGATGAAAGATTGCACCATCTACTCACTGGATATCGGTTCGCTGCTTGCGGGTACCAAGTACCGTGGTGATTTTGAAAAACGTTTCAAAGCGCTGCTAAAACAGCTGGAACAAGACACCAGTAGCATCCTGTTTATTGATGAAATTCACACCATTATCGGTGCGGGTGCCGCTTCCGGTGGCCAGGTGGATGCCGCTAACCTGATCAAACCGTTGCTCTCCAGCGGGAAAATCCGCGTGATGGGTTCAACCACCTATCAGGAGTTCAGCAACATCTTTGAGAAGGACCGTGCGCTGGCGCGTCGTTTCCAGAAGATCGACATTACCGAACCTTCTGTCGAAGAAACCGTGCAGATTCTTAACGGCCTGAAACCCAAGTATGAAGCTCACCATGATGTGCGTTATACCGCGAAGGCGGTGCGTGCAGCCGTGGAACTGGCGGTTAAATACATCAACGATCGTCATCTGCCGGATAAGGCGATTGACGTGATCGATGAAGCCGGTGCGCGTGCGCGCCTGGTGCCGGTGAGTAAGCGTAAAAAAACGGTCAATGTGTCTGATATTGAATCTGTGGTGGCACGTATTGCGCGTATCCCAGAGCAAAGTGTGTCAGCCACCGATCGCGACACGCTGAAAAATCTCGGCGATCGTCTGAAAATGCTGGTGTTTGGCCAGGATAACGCGATTGAAGCACTGACTGAAGCCATCAAGATGAGCCGTGCCGGTCTCGGTCAGGATCGTAAACCGGTGGGGTCATTCCTGTTTGCTGGGCCAACCGGCGTCGGTAAAACCGAGGTGACGGTTCAGCTGGCGAAAGCCCTGGGGATTGAGCTGCTGCGTTTCGATATGTCCGAGTATATGGAGCGCCACACCGTTAGCCGTTTGATCGGTGCACCTCCGGGATATGTTGGTTTCGATCAGGGTGGTTTGCTCACCGATGCGGTGATTAAACATCCACATGCGGTGGTGCTGCTGGATGAAATCGAGAAAGCGCACCCGGATGTCTTTAACCTGCTGCTGCAGGTGATGGATAACGGCATGCTGACCGATAACAACGGCCGCAAAGCGGACTTCCGCAATGTGGTGCTGGTGATGACCACCAACGCCGGTGTTCGCGAAACTGAGCGTAAGTCGATTGGTTTGATTCAGCAGGACAACAGCACCGACGCGATGGAAGAGATCAAAAAGATCTTTACGCCAGAGTTCCGCAACCGTCTGGATAACATTATCTGGTTCCGTCATCTGGATACCGCGGTGATCCATCAGGTGGTGGATAAGTTCATCGTCGAGTTGCAAGCGCAACTGGATGCAAAAGGCGTCTCGCTGGAAGTCAGTGATGATGCTCGTGACTGGCTGGCGGATAAGGGTTATGACAAAGCGATGGGTGCCCGTCCAATGGCACGTGCGGTGCAGGAGAATCTGAAGAAACCACTGGCTAACGAACTGCTGTTTGGTTCATTAGTGGATGGCGGTTCAGTCTCGGTGGCGCTGGATAAAGAAAAAAACCAGCTGACCTACCATTTCCTGAGTGCGGAAAAACGGAAAACCGAAGGGACTGTGCACTGATGTGCTGAGTCGCAGATAAGAAAAGGCCGGATGAAAATCCGGCCTTTTTTTTCGCGCTCAGTTAATTGCCACAAACGCGAGATGTGGACAACAACTTAGCGACTACGGAAGACAATGCGGCCTTTGCTCAGGTCGTACGGGGTCAACTCGACAGTCACTTTGTCGCCCGTCAGGATGCGGATGTAGTTTTTGCGCATTTTACCGGAGATATGAGCGGTAACCACGTGCCCGTTTTCAAGTTCTACGCGGAACATGGTGTTAGGTAACGTATCCAGTACGGTACCTTGCATTTCAATATTGTCTTCTTTGGCCATCGAATCCTCTGGGGTGAACTACCAAACTGTTGAACCGGCAAGATAATGCCGAATTCCATGATTTATGTAAAGAACCGTTGGCGATTTTGCCAACGCTTCGCCGTGCGTCGCGCCATTGCGCGTGCATTACGGAAAAATTCGGGTGTTTTTATTGACGTCTGCGGGGGATTAGCGGGCTAAGAAGTTGTCGCAATCAGCATCAAGTGCACAACAGCAACAGCTTCGGGAAATGGATGAGATTCCCAACCTGGCAATTCCGGCTCGCCACAGCGAAGCGCGGACGACATACCAAACTCGCTTATTGTATCACTTTTGTCGGGAATTGTGTGCAAAACATCTGCGAGCTGGGTCAAAAAAGGGTTTGTGTTTGCCAGCAACCGCTTAAAACAGGCTGCCACGCCAGTGTTTGCACGTACTGTAAATAATCGACACGCGGGATTTCAACGGCGCCCAACGAAGCCGTATGTGGGTTAAGCACCTGGCAATCAATCAAGCGTCCCTGATGAGCGAGGAAGTGCTGAGAGAAAACCCATAGCGCGGTTTTTGAGGCATTTTCCTGGCGGCTGAACATCGACTCACCACAAAATATCTGCCCAAGTGCCAGGCCATACATGCCGCCCACCAGTCGATTATCACTCCAGACTTCAATCGAATGCGCGTGACCCAATTCATACAAGCGTAGCCACGCACGTTTCACTTCAAAGGTGATCCAGGTGCCTTCTTGTCTGCCGCTGGCACAGCCTTCCAGTACCTGCGGGAAGGCATGATTCATGGTGACGCGAAAAGGCGAACGGCGATGAAAACGCGCCATGCTGCGGCTGAGATGAAAAGATTCCGGAAGCATCACGGCACGCGGATCGGGCGACCACCATAGAATCGGATCGCCGGGTGAAAACCAGGGGAAAATGCCGCGCTGATAGGCGTTCATCAGTCGGGCAGGGGAGAGGTCGCCGCCCATCGCCAATAATCCATTCGGCTCGCGCAGCGCCATCTCCGGCGGAGGAAAATTTAATGAATCCCTTGAAAGTTGTACCAGTCTCATTGCGTCAATTACCCTTCGGGCTGCTCGCTAAGACTATAGCGCAAAGCGCTGGTGGAAACGCCAATAGCGTCCTGCTTTTGAGATTAATTCGTCATGCGTGCCCGACTCAATAATCTGCCCCTGGTCCATCACGCAGATACGATCCATTGTTGCCAGGCCACTGAGGCGATGGGTCACCATGATTACCGTCTTACCCTGACTGACCTGACGCAACAGCGTCAATATCTGCTGTTCGGTGGTGGCATCCAGGCCTTCGGTGGGCTCATCAAGCAACCACAGATCGCCGTTGTGCAACAGGGCGCGCGCAATGGCCAGGCGACGCAGTTCGCCTCCCGACAGCGGGCGGCCACCTTCGCCCATCCACGCGTTGAGCCCTTCATCATGTTCCGCCAAATGGGTGAGTCCAACCTGATGCAGGACTGCATTCAGTTGTTCATCACTGGCGGCAGGGTGTGCCAGCAGCAAATTATCGCGTAACGTCTGACTAAACAGATGCACGCGCTGCGTGACCACGCTGATACGTTGACGCAGACTTTTTTCGTCCCACTCGGCAAGGGGAATATTATTTAGTCGAATGTCGCCCTGCTGCGCCTGCCAGCCACGCGTGATCAATGCCAGCAAACTGGATTTGCCGCAGCCGGTGGGGCCGAGCAGTGCCAGATGCTCACCGGTTCGTAGCGAAAGCGAGAAGTGCCTGAGTACCGGCTCCGGTCGCTGCGGATAGCTGAAAGTGATCTTTTCCAGCGTCAGGCTGATACCCGAACCAGAGGACACGGTCGAGGAGGGAAAACGAATCAGAGGCGCTTGCTCAATGATTTCCTGTACGCGCTGTGCCGCGCCACTGACCTGCGAAAGCGGCAAAAATGCGCCTGCTACCGGTGCCAGCGCTTCAAATGCCGCCAGGCCGCAGAACACGAAAAGCGCGATGAATGCGCCAGGTGCGCTATCGCCGCCTACGCCCGCTGCGGAGATCCACAGCAGCAAGACGACGGTTGAGCCGGTGATTAACAATAACAGGCTTTGCGCCAGCGCTTGCAGACGATGCTGTTGCTGCTGTGCCTGCTGCCAGCGCATCTCTTCGGCATCCAGTTTTTTACGCCATAAGACCGCAGCACCATAAATTTGCAGTTCAGCCAGTCCGGTTACCCACTGCGTCAGTTGCAAACGCCAACTGGCTTGGTGCTGGGCGATGCGATGCCCGGCTGAGGTGCCTAATCGCCAGAACAGCGGCGGCATGAGCAAAAGCGTCAGCAGCATCATTCCGCCCAACAGCAGCGCCAGTGGCACATCCAATATCGCCAGACCGCAAGTGACCACCACTATCACTACCGCCGCACCGACCAGCGGTGAAATGACGCGCAGATAGAGATGGTCTAACGTATCGACATCACTGACAAAGCGGTTAAGCAGTTCGCCCTGTCTGAAACAGGCCAGTTGTTCGGGGGCCAGCGCGATCAGTTTGCTAAAGGTGAACACACGCAAATGCTGCAACACCCTGAAAGTGGCATCGTGACTGACTAAGCGCTCGAAGTAACGCGACGCAGTGCGAGTGATTGCCGCTCCACGCACCCCTGCTGCGGGCAACATATAGTTGAAACTGTACAGGCCAGCCACGCCAGCCAGCGATGAGGCGGCGAGGAACCAGCCAGATAGGGTGAGCAAGCCGATACTGGCGAGCAAAGTCGCAATAGCTAAGATGATACCCAGACTTAAACGCCACGGATGACGACGAAACAGGCGCAGAAACGGCAATAGTGGATTCATCAGACAATCTCCTGCTGGCGATGCTGCACCATGGCACGCAACGGCCCGTCCTGAGCAATCAGTTGTTGCCACTGCCCCTGCTGCACCAGTTGCCCGGATTGCATCACCCAAACTTCATCCCAACTGGCAAGATCGTGAAGTTGGTGGGTGATCATGAGGGTAGTTTGCTGTGTGGCTGCCTGGTTTAATGCGCGCAACACATGCTGTTCACTTTGGCTATCAAGGCCTGAACCCGGCTCGTCCAGCAGCAGGAGTTGTGCCGGTTTTAACAGTGCACGCGCAACGGCGATGCGTTGCGCCTGGCCAACAGAAAGGCCTATTCCGCCATCGCCAATGGGTGTGTCGAGGCCTTGCGGCAAACGGGCGAGAAACTCATCCACGCCCGCCTGTTGTAAAACGCTGCGCAGTGTTGCTTCATCCATGCTGCTGTTGAGAGACAGGTTTTCGCGCAGCGTGGTCGCGGGCAAATGTGGATTTTGACCCACCCACGCCAGATGCTGCTGCCAGCTATCACGGCCAATATCCCGCAGTTCATGCCCATTGACGCACAGCGATCCTTGATAGGGTAGAAAGCCGAGCAACACATTCATCAGTGCTGATTTTCCTGCGCCACTTTGACCCACCAGCGCCACGCGTTTATTAGCCTCAAGCGTAAAATTCAGCGGCTGTGATAACGCTTCACCTTTGGCTGTCATCACAACCAAATCCTGTGCTTCAAGGCTTAAAGGGGTATCGAAAGCGACTGACAGGCTGGAGGCTGATGCTGGGATTTCCGGACTTTCGTTAAGAAAACGATCCAGTGCATCGGCGCCGCCAACGGCTTGCGCTTTAGCGTGGTAAAAAGTACCCAGATCGCGCAGCGGCTGGAAAAACTCAGGCGCCAATATCAGTGCCAGGAATCCAGCAAACAGGGTCACACCCGTTCCATAATGACCAAAATTAAGTTCGCCAAGATAGGAGAAGCCGAAATAAACCGCGACCACGGCAATCGCCAGTGAGGCAAAGAATTCCAGCACCGCGGAAGAGAGAAAAGCAAGGCGCAGCACTTCCATGGTGCGCTGACGAAAATCCGTGGTGCTTTCAGCAATCGCCTGCTGCTCAGCGGCAGCCCTGTGGAACAGGCGCAATGTTTCACGCCCGCGCAGGCGGTCATAAAAATCGCCGCTCAGACGCGCCAGCGCGAGGAAATTTCGACGATTTGCATCGGCGGCTCCCATGCCGACCATCGCCATGAAAATCGGAATCAGCGGTGCGGTCGCGAGCAGGATCAATCCTGCCGCCCAGTTAATCGGGAAGATGGCTATCAGGATGGCGAAGGGAATAAAAACGGCTAAAGACATCTGTGGCAGATATCGCGCGTAATACTCTTGCATCTCTTCAATTTGCTCAAGCAGCAGTGTTGCCCAGCTTCCCGCCGGTTTGCCCTGAACCCAGGCAGGACCTAAATCATTTAGCTTATCCAGTACCTGCTTGCGCAGAGCGCGACGGATGGCAACGCCAGCACGGTAACCTGCCATTTCCCGTGCATAGTGCAGACCCGCGCGAAGAGCAAAGCAGAACAGCAGCAGGATGAAATCAGTCAGCAGGGCACCGCGCGGTTGTTGGGCGACGATAAGATTCTGCAGCAGCGAGGCCAGCAACCAGGCTTGAGCAATAATCACCAGTGCACCGGCAAAACCGAATAGCGATGCGGCACGTAAACTGCTTGCGCCGTGGAGACGTTGCTGACGGAGCCAGCGAAGAAGATGTTGCTGCCGTGATTTTTCCATGCGAAGCCGTTTGATCACTGATGGAGAGAGGCAAAACCGGATAAAGTATCCGGAAATATTAAGCGCATGAACTTTAGCATGCAGGCAATAAAAAAGGCGACCTAAACAGGTCGCCTCTTTGCAATTATGATCAGCTTATTAACAAGTTACAGATCGGTTTTAACAAGCCCGTCAAGGTAGCGTTCTGCATCCAGCGCCGCCATACAGCCGGTACCGGCAGAGGTGATCGCCTGGCGATAAATATGATCCATCACGTCACCCGCCGCAAATACGCCTGGAATGCTGGTATGGGTCGCATTGCCCTGCAAGCCGGACTGCACTTTGATATAGCCGTTTTCCAGCGCCAGCTGGCCGTCGAAAATGGCGGTATTCGGGCTATGACCAATCGCCACAAACAGCCCGGCAACATCCAGCATTTCCGGCTCTTCACCTTTGGTGGAAAGCAGTTTCACACCGGTGACACCCATCTGATCCCCGACCACTTCTTCCAGTGTGCGATCGGTGTGCAGTACGATGTTGCCGTTGCGCACTTTATCCATCAGACGATCGATCAGGATTTTTTCCGCACGGAAGCTATCACGACGGTGAATCAAATGGACTTTCGCCGCGATATTTGCCAGGTAAAGGGCCTCTTCCACCGCGGTATTACCGCCACCAATCACCGCGACTTCCTGATTACGATAGAAGAAACCGTCACAGGTCGCACAGGCGGAAACACCTTTGCCTTTGAACGCCTCCTCCGAAGGTAGACCCAAATAACGCGCGGATGCACCGGTCGCGATGATCAGCGCGTCAGCGGTGTACTCACCGCTGTCACCCGTTAAACGGAAAGGGCGGTTTTGCAAATCAACCGTGTGGATATGGTCGAAAATAATTTCGGTGTTGAATTTTTCGGCATGCTCTTGCATACGTTCCATCAACGCCGGGCCGGTCAGATCGTTCGGATCGCCTGGCCAGTTCTCAACTTCAGTGGTCGTGGTGAGCTGACCGCCTTTTTCCAGCCCGGTAATCAATACCGGATTCAGGTTAGCGCGCGCGGCATAGACTGCCGCGGTGTATCCGGCAGGGCCGGAGCCTAAAATGAGCAGCTTACTGTGTTTGGCCGTACTCATGCGTTCCTCAGTTTTTTTGCGACAACATAGTTTTTGATTGTAGGGAAATTAGCGCAGCAAAAAAAGGTTTCAGCAATTTTGATAACAATCGCTGCAAGCGGCGTAGTCGATGAGTGCAAATTCTGCACGTCGATTGCGCCAAAAGGGGGCAATGCTCGGCAAATTCTGGTGCAGCAGCATAAAAATTCTCATTTAAAAACAGCAACCCAGAACTCTATCTGGCATCTTGTACTGAATTTGGATGTTTTACTTTGACAATCGCCTGCTGTTTTGCGAAAACATTACCAGAAGCGGAGAATATTTAGCGGTTCAAAACAGAATTTCATTTCTGTTTTGCGCGTTTTTGCCGGATAAACTCAGTCTGACATTGGTAATGACGCATGATGTGGACAGACAACATACGTCATACGGATGGAAGCGTTACTGCACAGACTTATCGTCTTCACTTCAGTAAGGCCCTGAACAATGAGCGTTTTCAGGGTGTGGCAGGTAAAGGGAAGGAATTAAGAGAGACAATAATAATGGTAGACAATAAGAAACGCCCCGGAAAAGATCTGGACCGTATCGACAGAAACATTCTGAATGAATTGCAGAAAGACGGCCGTATTTCTAATGTTGAGCTTTCAAAACGTGTTGGCTTATCACCTACGCCGTGTCTTGAGCGTGTGCGTCGCCTGGAACGTCAGGGCTTCATTTTGGGTTACACCGCACAACTGAACCCACATTATCTGGATGCTTCACTGCTGGTATTTGTTGAGATTACTCTGAATCGTGGTGCGCCAGATGTGTTTGAACAATTTAACGCCGCTGTGCAAAAACTTGAGGAAACTCAAGAGTGTCACCTCGTTTCCGGTGACTTTGACTACCTGTTGAAAACCCGTGTACCGGACATGTCCGCCTACCGTAAGCTTTTGGGTGAAACCTTGCTGCGCCTGCCGGGCGTAAACGACACCCGTACTTACGTGGTGATGGAAGAGGTCAAACAGAGCAATCGTCTGGTGATCAAAACCCGGTAATGCAGGGCAGGTGCAAAACTTGCAGGAATTCGGTACACTCCTGTGAATTCATACAGGACCAGCGTCGGGCTTGCCCGGCGCTGTTGCCTTCTTAATTTACAGGCACCTGGAGAGTTCTCTTGAGCCAGGAATATACAGAAGATAAAGACGTTTCGTTACAACCGCTGAGCAGTGGACGCAGGCTGCTGGAAGCGTTGCTCATCCTTGTGGCCCTGTTCGCCATCTATTTGATGGTGTCGCTGGTTAGCTTCAATCCTTCCGATCCAAGCTGGTCGCAGACCGCCTGGCATGAACCGATCCATAATTTGGGCGGTAGTGTCGGCGCATGGCTGGCGGATACGCTCTTATTCATTTTCGGCGTGATGGCGTATGCCATTCCTCCGGTCATCATTGGTTTGTGCTGGATTACATTCCGTCAGCGCGATCGCCAGGATTACATCGATTACTTTGCGGTGGGCTTACGCCTGATTGGCGTGCTGGCGCTGGTGGTGACCACTTGTGGTTTAGCCGCGCTGAACGTTGATGACATCTGGTACTTTGCTTCGGGCGGTGTAATTGGCAGCCTCGTCAGTAATGCGATGGCGCCCTGGTTTAGTTCTGCCGGCGGTACTTTGACGCTGATCTGCGTCTGGGCAGCAGGCATAACCTTGTACACGGGCTGGTCGTGGCTGACGATCGCCGAAAAAATCGGGAGCGTGGTGATGGGCGTACTGACCTTCGCCAGCAACCGCTCTCGTCATGACGAACCCTGGCAGGAAGAAGAGGAGTACGAAGAAGAGGAAGAGCATGCCGAACATGCTGCGCCTTCACTGCGTGCTGCGCAATCGCATGATGACGATGATGACGTTCTGCTGGCTAAACCGCGTAAGGTGGCTGAGCCTATCGCCGAACAGCTGCCGGATGATCCTCTGCTAGCCAAAGCCAGTGCCGCGACAGCCGCGGCCATTGCGGTGACCGCCGAAGCTGCACACCAGGCGCCCGTTGTGCCGTCACCCGTGGTCAATGCACCCGCCGAAGCGGCACCTGTTGCTCATACCCCTGAGGTGCCTGCGGCAGTAGCACCTGTTGCGGTACCGCCTGCGCCTGAACCGGTTATTCAACCCGCACCGCCGCTGTATCGCTTTGAAGTTCCGGGCGAACCGGCACCCTCAGCGTTTTCACCCGTTGATGACGATGAAGGGCCACGCATGGGGAACTGGCAGGATGCCGCTCAATCATCTGCTTCTCTGAACACTGCGGCAGCCGCAGCAGTGGGGGCAGCTGCTGCGAAAACGGCTTCTGCGTATACACCAGCCTTCGATGTGGTGCCGGAGCGTGATTACAATCCGCAGGTGAAGCAGGGTATTGGCCCTGAATTGCCGCGTCCGAACAAAGTTAAACTGCCAACACGTCGTGAACTGGCTTCTTACGGCATTAAGTTGCCGTCACAGCGTATGGCAGAAGACAAAGCGCGCGAAGAAGCCGAACAGCCGTTGCCTGAAATGACAGCGACCTATCATGAACCCTCACAGGATCATGAAGAGGATACCGCCTTGCAGGAAGTACACCTGCGCGAAGCGTTTGCATCTCAGCAACAGCAGCGTTATGCAGAAAGCGGACAGCATCAAGTCGAAGAAGATGAAGAGGCTTTACATCAGGCGCAGTTGGCCAATCAGTTTGCAGCTCAGCAGCAACAACGCTATCAGCAATCTGAAACCAATCAAGGCCCGGTATTTAACCTTGATACTTCATCAGCCTTTGATTTTTCGCCAATGAAAGATTTGGTCGATGACGGCCCAAGCGAGCCATTGTTTACCATCGCTGCAACGCCTGAGCCGGAAGCGCCTGCGCAGTGGCAACAACCTGCTGCACCACAATCCGAAGCGCCTGCGCAGTGGCAACAACCTGCCGCACCACAATCCGAAGCACCTGCGCAGTGGCAGCAACCTGCCGCACCGCAGCCGGAAGCACCTGTGCAGTGGCAACAACCTGCTGCACCGCAGCCAGAAGCCATGCCATCGCTGAATGAGCACAATAGCCCATGGTCGTCATCCGAGACCGAAAGCTATGCTGCGCCAGCAGAAGCGCCTCAACCGGCCGCCCCTGCGCAAGATAGCCTGTTCCATCCATTCCTGGTTCGTCATGAACGTCCGCTGGAAAAGCCTTCTACGCCGCTGCCGACGCTTGATTTGCTGACCTCTCCGCCTTCGGAAGAAGAGCCGGTGGATATGTTCGCGCTTGAGCAGACAGCACGATTGGTTGAAGCGCGTCTGGCCGATTATCGTGTGAAAGCCGAAGTCGTCGGTATTTCACCAGGTCCGGTGATCACCCGCTTTGAGCTGGATCTTGCTCCTGGCGTGAAAGCTGCGCGTATTTCTAACCTGTCGCGCGATTTGGCTCGTTCGCTTTCAGCTGTCGCGGTGCGTGTGGTTGAAGTGATTCCGGGCAAACCTTACGTCGGCCTGGAATTACCGAACAAACATCGCCAAACCGTCTATCTGCGCGAAGTGCTGGATTGCGATAAATTCCGCGATAACCCGTCACCGCTGTCGGTGGTGCTGGGTAAAGATATTTCGGGTCAACCGGTTGTGGCCGATCTGGCGAAGATGCCGCACCTGCTGGTTGCCGGCACGACCGGTTCCGGTAAGTCGGTTGGTGTGAACACCATGATCATCAGCATGCTGTATAAAGCCACACCAGAAGAAGTGCGCTTTATCATGATCGACCCGAAAATGCTGGAGCTCTCCGTCTACGAAGGCATTCCGCATTTGCTGACTGAGGTGGTCACCGACATGAAGGATGCGGCGAACGCGCTACGCTGGAGTGTGGGTGAGATGGAACGCCGCTACAAGCTAATGTCTGCGTTGGGCGTGCGTAACCTTGCCGGTTACAACGAGAAAATTGAGCAGGCTGCTACCATGGGACGCCCAATTCCAGATCCGTTCTGGAAGCCGGGTGACAGTATGGAGACCACGCCGCCTGTGCTGGAAAAACTGCCGTACATCGTAGTGTTGGTGGATGAATTCGCTGACCTGATGATGGCGGTGGGCAAGAAAGTTGAAGAGTTGATTGCTCGCCTGGCACAGAAAGCGCGTGCGGCGGGTATTCACCTGGTGCTGGCAACGCAGCGTCCGTCGGTAGATGTGATTACCGGCTTGATCAAAGCCAACATCCCAACGCGCATCGCCTTTACGGTGTCCAGTAAAATTGACTCACGTACCATTCTTGATCAAGGCGGCGCGGAATCACTGTTGGGGATGGGTGATATGCTTTACATGCCGCCTAACTCCTCAATGCCGGTGCGTGTCCATGGTGCCTTCGTGCGCGATCAGGAAGTGCATGCGGTAGTACAGGACTGGAAAGCGCGTGGACGTCCGCAATACATCGACAGCATTACCGCGGGTGAAGAGAGCGAGAGTGCAGCGGGCGGTCTTGATGGTGATGAAGAGCTTGATCCGCTGTTCGATCAGGCGGTCTCATTTGTGGTCGAGAAACGTCGCGCCTCTATCTCCGGTGTTCAGCGTCAGTTCCGTATTGGTTACAACCGTGCAGCGCGCATCATTGAACAGATGGAAGCGCAGGGTATTGTCTCTGAACCGGGCCATAATGGTAACCGCGAGGTGCTATCACCGCCGCCGCACGAGATGTAATCTAGCGCACGCCATGACTTACTTCTGGGCCAGTTAACACTGGCCCGTTGTTTATCTGCAGAACGATCCCCATATCGTTGGGAGCTTTCGGCTTTTTCTTCTGTCGAATAGACAGAGCGGCAACTACGTTTAATGCAGTAAGTGTCGGGAAACCATGAATAAGGAATCGAATCAGATGAAATTACGCGTTATTGCCTGCGGCCTGCTGGCCGGTTTTGTTTCTTCGTCGGTATTGGCGGATGCGTCGAGCGATTTGCAGCAGCGTTTGAACAAAGTGAACAGTTTCCATGCCAGCTTTAGCCAGAAAGTGACAGATGGCAGCGGTGCGAATGTGCAGGATGGTGAAGGTGAACTGTGGGTTAAACGCCCAAGTTTATTCAACTGGCATATGACCGCGCCAGACGAAAGCGTGATTATCTCCGATGGCAAAAACCTGTGGTTCTATAATCCGTTTGTTGAGCAAGCCAGCGTTAGCCTGCTGCAGAACGCCACCAGCAATACGCCGTTTATGCTGATTGCCCGTAATCAGCCAAGCGACTGGCAGCAGTACAACATCAAGCAGCAGGGTGATAATTTCGAGCTGACGCCAAAAAGCAGCGATGGCAACCTGAAGCAATTCACCATCAATGTTTCTGCCTCCGGAACCATCAACAAATTCAGTGCGATTGAGCAAGATGGTCAACACAGTGATTATCAGCTGAAGAGCCAGAAAAACGGTGCGATTAGCCCAGATAAGTTCACCTTTACACCGCCAAAAGGGGTAACGGTGGACGATCAACGTCAGTGAGGTCGCGGTGAGTAACCTGTCCCTTGATTTCGCCTCTTCAAATGAGTTCCAGCCGCTGGCCGCGCGTATGCGGCCAGCCACATTGCAGCAGTATATCGGGCAACAGCATCTGCTGGCGGCGGGTAAACCGCTGCCGCGCGCGATTGAAGCCGGGCATCTGCACTCAATGATTTTATGGGGGCCGCCAGGAACAGGGAAAACAACGCTGGCAGAGATTATTGCGCACTATGGCAAGGCGGATGTTGAGCGAATTTCTGCCGTGACATCCGGCGTGAAAGAGATCCGTGAAGCCATCGAGCGCGCCCGGCAGAATCGTCAACTGGGCCGCCGTACCATCCTGTTTGTGGATGAGGTTCATCGTTTCAATAAAAGCCAGCAGGATGCATTCCTGCCCCATATTGAAGATGGCACCATTACCTTTATCGGTGCGACTACCGAAAATCCATCTTTTGAACTCAACTCGGCACTGCTATCGCGTGCTCGTGTCTATCTGCTGAAATCGCTCACCTCTGAAGATATTGAACAGGTGCTCACCCAGGCGATGGAGGACAGTGCGCGAGGGTACGGTAATAGCGATATTCTGCTGCCAGACAACACCCGGCGTATGATTGCTGAGTTGGTTAACGGGGATGCGCGTCGTGCGCTGAATACGCTGGAAATGATGGCGGATATGGCAGAGAGCAATGCGCAAGGAAAGCGTGAGCTGACGCCACAGTTGCTGAATGAAGTCTCAGGAGAAAGGTCGGCGCGGTTTGATAACAAAGGCGATCGTTTCTACGACCTGATTTCGGCGCTGCATAAATCCGTGCGCGGTTCGGCGCCGGATGCCGCTCTCTACTGGTATGCCCGCATCATTACGGCCGGGGGTGATCCGTTGTACGTTGCACGCCGTTTATTGGCGATAGCTTCGGAAGATGTGGGCAACGCCGATCCACGCGGTATGCAGGTGGCTATTTCGGCATGGGACTGTTTCACCCGCGTCGGGCCTGCTGAAGGCGAGCGCGCCATAGCCCAGGCGATTGTTTATCTGGCCTGCGCACCCAAAAGTAATGCGGTTTATACCGCGTTCAAGGCGGCCATGCGCGATGCGCGAGAATTCCCGGATTACGATGTGCCTGAGCACCTGCGCAATGCTCCCACCAAATTAATGAAAGAGATGGGGCTGGGCAAAGAGTATCGTTATGCACATGACGAACCCAATGCTTATGCGGCCGGAGAGGTGTTCTTCCCGCCTGAAATGGCGCAAACGCGCTACTATCAACCCACCAATCGGGGGCTTGAAGGGAAAATCGGCGAAAAACTCGCCTGGTTGGCTGAACAGGATCAAAATAGCCCGATAAAACGCTACCGCTGATAAACGCCTTACGGTAAGGTGAGCAAGTATTTCAATGCATTCCAGTGGGATGCATCCCTTCATTCGTTCAACCAACCTTAATTACACAGGATAAGCATGCTCGATCCCAATCTGCTGCGTAATGAGCCAGACGCAGTCGCTGAAAAACTGGCACGCCGAGGATTCAAACTGGATGTGGAAACGCTGCGCTCGCTCGAAGAGCGTCGTAAAGTATTGCAGGTAGAAACTGAAAATCTGCAGGCAGAGCGTAATTCCCGATCCAAATCCATCGGTCAGGCCAAAGCGCGTGGGGAAGACATCGAGCCACTGCGTCAGGAAGTGAACGTGCTGGGCGAACGCCTGGATGCGGCGAAGGTTGAGCTGGATACACTGCAAAATACCATCCGCGATTTTGCCCTCTCGTTGCCTAACCTGCCGGCCGATGAAGTGCCGCTGGGTAAAGATGATACTGAGAACCAGGAAGTCAGCCGCTGGGGTCAGCCCCGCCAGTTCGATTTCCCGGTAAAAGACCACGTTGAGTTGGGTGAAGCGGTTAAAGGCCTGGATTTCGCTGCCGCAGTGAAACTGACCGGTTCACGCTTTATCGTGATGCAGGGGCACATCGCTCGCCTGCACCGTGCGCTTAGCCAGTTCATGATTGATCTGCATACTCAGCAGCACGGGTATCTGGAAACCTACGTGCCGTATCTGGTTAACCATGAGACGCTGTTTGGTACGGGTCAATTACCTAAGTTTGGTGAAGACCTGTTCCACACCAAGCCTTTGGGTGAAGAAGCGGGCAGCAGCAACTACGCACTGATCCCGACGGCGGAAGTGCCGCTGACCAACCTGGTGCGTGATGAGATCGTGGAAGAAGAAAATCTGCCGATTAAACTCACTGCGCACACGCCATGCTTCCGTTCTGAAGCGGGTTCTTATGGACGCGACACGCGTGGTCTGATCCGTATGCACCAGTTCGATAAAGTTGAGATGGTGCACATTGTTGCGCCAGAAACGTCAATGGACGCGCTGGAAGAGCTGGTTGGCCACGCCGAGAAAGTGCTTCAATTGCTGAATCTGCCATACCGTAAAGTACTGCTGTGCACTGGTGATATGGGCTTTGGTTCAGCCAAAACCTACGATCTGGAAGTATGGTTGCCGGCGCAGGATACTTATCGTGAGATCTCCTCTTGTTCCAACATGTGGGATTTCCAGGCGCGTCGCATGCAGGCTCGCTGCCGCAGTAAAACCGATAAGAAACCGCGTCTGGTACATACGCTTAACGGTTCGGGACTGGCAGTAGGTCGTACGCTGGTTGCGGTGCTGGAAAACTACCAGCAGGCTGACGGCCGTATCGAAGTACCAGAAGTGCTGCGTCCTTATATGGGCGGACTGGAAATCATTGGTTAACCCCAGCTTTCTGATAGTAAAACCCGGCAATGCCGGGTTTTTTGTTTTTAGCTTCAGCCGATTATTTTTTAGTAAGAATTAATCAGAAATAAACGTTATCGTCAGCAGACTTCCTCAAAACACTAAAATCCATAAATTCATGCAGATAGCATTGAGTTTTTATGATGATATATCTCCTCTAAGCTGCTGAAGATAAAAATAATAAATTGTTCAGCAGCAAATTGTGCGGCGGCGATTTTTTGCCCGTTGACTTTAAAATAGCGAATGGCAAACTGCGCGCAATTATCTTCATTTCTTTGGTTTTTAATCCCTATGTCTACCTGGTCGCGCCCCGTCGTGTTGCTGCTTTGCGGCTTAATGCTCATGACGGTGTCTATTGCTGTGCTGAATACGCTGGTACCGCTTTGGCTTACCCATGATCAACTGCCGACATGGCAGGTGGGTATGGCCAGTTCAGCCTATTACACCGGGAATCTGCTGGGGACGCTGCTCGCAGGCTGGTTGATCAACCGCTATGGTTTTAATCGCTGTTTTTATCTGGCCAGCGCGCTGTTTGCCGTGGCGACCATGGGAATGGCGCTGTTAGAGGGTTTCTACAGCTGGACTGCGCTGCGTTTTGTTGCGGGTGTCGGTTGTGCGCTGATCTGGGTGGTGGTGGAGAGTGCGTTGCTGTGCAGTGGTACAGTGCGTAATCGCGGTCAGTTGTTGGCTGCCTATATGATTGTCTATTATCTCGGCACAGTGGCGGGCCAGTTGCTGGTGAGCCGCGTTTCGACTGAACTTCTGCATGTCATTCCATGGGTCACCGCGCTGATCGTCTGCGCTGTGCTGCCAGTGGTCTTCCTGCGTGTTAATGCCAGCTCAGCGACTGAAGAGGCTTCTACCGGTCGCATCTGGACCATGTTGCGCCGTCGCAGCTCGCGTCTGGGCATCAACGGCTGCATTATTTCCGGTATCGTACTGGGCTCACTGTATGGTCTGATGCCGTTGTATCTGTCGCATCGGGGAATGAGTGATGCCAACGTCGGTTACTGGATGGCGCTGCTGGTGAGTTCGGGCATTGTAGGTCAGTGGCCGGTGGGACGTCTTGCCGACCGTTTTGGGCGCCTGATGGTGTTGCGCGTTCAGGTGTTTGTGGTGATTCTGGGTGCCATCGCCATGTTGGGCGATACTGCCATGGCGCCTGCACTGTTTGTTTTGGGGCTGGCTGGCTTCACGCTCTATCCAGTGGCGATGTCATGGGCATGTGAAACCGTTGCGCATCATGAGCTGGTTGCCATGAATCAGGCGCTGTTGTTTAGCTACACCATCGGCAGCCTGGTCGGGCCGGGTATGACATCGATGCTGATGCAAAATTACTCTGACCGTTTGCTGTTTGTGATGATTGCCGCTGTGGCACTGGTCTATCTGGTGATGCTGCTGCGTAAAGCTGACCAGCATGCCACGCCAATCGCACATGCTTAATATCTGAATGAACCAATGAAAAAAGGGAGCGGTAAGCTCCCTTTTTTGTCAGTACATCACTTCGTGACCATATCCTGCCAGAATATTTTTGACCCGTTCCATCGTCTCTTTACTGGGTGGTTTTACCCCATCCAGCTTGTACTCTTCGCCCATGGCGATCCATTTGTGCTTACCTAACTCATGGTAGGGTAGCAGCTCAATTTTCTCGACGTTCTCCATATCCTTAGTGAATGCACCCAGTCGATGGGCAGAGTCATCATCATCGGAATAGCCAGGCACGACCACAAAGCGAATCCAGGTACGTTTGCCTTTCTTCTGCAGATAGCGCGCGAAATCGAGGGTGCGATGATTAGAGACGCCAACCAGAATCTGGTGCACATCATCATTAATTTGTTTTAGGTCGAGCATCACCAGATCGGTGGCATCCAGCAGTTCGTCAATCACCGGATCGTAACGACGTACAAAGCCGTTAGTATCCAGGCAGGTGTGAATGCCTTCTGCCTTACAGGCACGGAACCAATCACGCACAAACTCGGCTTGTAAGATTGCTTCCCCACCTGATGCCGTTACTCCTCCGCCAGAGGCATTCATAAAGTGACGATACGACAGTGCATCTTTCATCAGGTCGTCCACCGTGACTTCTTTGCCACCGTGAGTGTCCCAGGTGTCGCGATTATGGCAGTAGAGGCAGCGCATCAGACAGCCCTGGAAGAAGGTGATAAAACGGATGCCGGGACCGTCAACGGTGCCGCAGGATTCAAATGAGTGGATACGACCGATGGTTGACATTGCGATGTATTCTCCGGGTTAGCCTCAACATCAGGCGGCACAATCTGTGTTGTGCTCTTGGATTAAAGTCGATTTTGCGAGGCTGCCAGCGAAAGCAAACTGGCAAAACAGACTTGTGGAGAAAAGGCTCCCGCAGGAGCCTTTACATTTCAGTGAGGATTACAGGGACTGAGTGAACGTACGGGTAATCACATCCTGCTGCTGCTCTTTGGTCAGCGAGTTAAAGCGCACAGCATAACCGGAAACACGAATGGTCAGCTGAGGATATTTCTCCGGATGTTCCATCGCATCCAGCAGCATCTCACGGTTCATAACGTTGACGTTAAGGTGCTGACCCCCCTCGATATTGGCTTCATGGTGGAAGTAGCCATCCATCAAGCCCGCAAGGTTGGTTTTACGCACATTA
Source organism: Pantoea sp. SM3 (assembly GCF_000963995.1). Classification (NCBI taxonomy): domain Bacteria; kingdom Pseudomonadati; phylum Pseudomonadota; class Gammaproteobacteria; order Enterobacterales; family Erwiniaceae; genus Pantoea; species Pantoea sp. SM3. The sequence continues at coordinate 140,059 of NZ_JZRD01000033.1, read as the reverse complement.
TCATCTTTACCGAGTGCATTAGGCACGATGGAGAAGGTGTAAGAAATACCATCTTTCGCATAGGCAAACGGCAGTTTGGCTACCGAAGTCAGAGAAGCCACCGCACCTTTCTGATCGCGACCGTGCATTGGGTTAGCACCTGGACCGAATGGCGCACCTGCACGACGACCGTCAGGGGTGTTACCGGTTTTCTTACCGTATACCACGTTAGAGGTGATGGTCAGCACAGACTGCGTTGGCACCGCATTACGATAGGTTTGCAGTTTCTGAATTTTCTTCATGAAACGTTCAACCAGGTCACACGCCATATCATCGACACGTGAATCGTTGTTACCAAACTGCGGATACTCGCCTTCAATCTCGAAATCTACGGCCAGACCATCCGCATCACGCACGGTTTTTACTTTGGCATATTTAATGGCAGAGAGGGAATCCGCCGCCACTGACAAGCCTGCGATACCACACGCCATGGTGCGATAGACGTCACGGTCATGCAGCGCCATCAGTGAAGCTTCGTAGCTGTACTTATCATGCATGTAATGGATGATATTCAATGAGGTGACATACTGTTTAGCCAGCCAATCCATGAAGTGATCCAGACGTGCCATCACAATGTCGAAATCCAGAATTTCATCAGTAATTGGCGTCTCTTTCGGGCCAACCTGCATTTTCAGTTTTTCGTCCACGCCACCGTTGATTGCATACAGCAGTGTTTTAGCCAGGTTGGCGCGGGCGCCGAAGAACTGCATCTGTTTGCCGACAATCATTGGGCTCACACAGCAGGCGATCGCGTAGTCATCGTTATCAAAGTCAGGGCGCATCAGATCGTCATTCTCATACTGCAATGAAGACGTATCGATAGAGACTTTGGCTGCATATTTTTTGAAGTTAACCGGCAGTTTTTCTGACCACAGAATGGTCATGTTAGGTTCCGGTGACGGGCCCATGGTGTACAAGGTATTCAGGAAGCGGAAGGTACTTTTGGTGACTAAAGTACGGCCATCGACACCCATACCGGCCAGAGACTCGGTTGCCCAGATTGGGTCACCTGAGAACAATTCGTCATATTCTGGGGTACGCAGGAAACGCACCATACGCAGTTTCATCACCAGGTGGTCAATTAACTCCTGCGCGCCTTCTTCAGTCAGTTTGCCCGCTTTAATATCACGGTCGATATAAACATCAAGGAAGGTGGATACGCGACCGAATGACATCGCGGCGCCGTTCTGTGATTTCACAGCGGCCAGATAGCCGAAGTAGGTCCACTGTACAGCCTCTTGCGCTGTGGTCGCGGGCAGAGAAATATCAGAGCCGTATTTGGCTGCCATTTCTTTAATCTGACCAAGCGCACGGTGTTGCTCGGAGATTTCTTCACGCAGGCGGATAGTGGCTTCAAGATTGACACCATTTTCCATATCGCTTTGCAGTGAATTGAACTGCGCCACTTTATCTTTCATCAGATAATCGATGCCGTACAGCGCCACGCGGCGATAGTCACCGATGATACGACCACGACCATAAGCATCTGGCAGACCGGTCAATACACCGGATTTACGGCAGCGCAGAATGTCCGGAGTATAGACATCGAACACGCCCTGGTTATGGGTTTTACGATAGTCGGTGAAGACTTTTTTCAGGGCAGGGTCGAGTTCACGGCCATAAACTTTGCAAGAACCTTCGACCATTTTGATGCCGCCAAATGGGATAATGGCGCGTTTCAGCGGTGCTTCAGTCTGCAGACCTACAATGGTCTCCAGCGACTTATTGATATAACCCGCATCATGTGAAGTGATGGTTGAAGCCAGGTCGGTATCGAAATCAACCGGTGCATGAGTGCGGTTCTCAATCTTGATACCTTCCAGCACGCTGTCCCACAGTTTAGTGGTGGCTGGTGTGGCGCCCGCGAGGAAAGATTCGTCACCTTCATAGGGGGTGTAGTTTTTCTGGATAAAGTCACGGACGTTGACACCGTTCTGCCATTCGCCGGCGCTAAATCCTTCCCAGGCTGACGCCATTTTTTCGTTAAGTTCGGACATGATATACCTGCCTTATTTAGGGAGACTCTGACGATGACGTGCCCTCTGGCACGCCCGTTTTAATTTCTTAATGCACCGGATCATCACCGCGCAGATAGATGACCCAGTAGGTCAAACCGACTAACAATCCGCCACCGATAATGTTGCCGATTGTCACTGGAATGAGGTTATTAACAATAAAGTCGCCAACGCTGAGAGAGGGGAACTGTGCGGCGCTGGAACCGGCCATTTGCCAGAATTCCGGGCTGGCGAAGTCGCGAATGACGATTGCCATCGGAACCAAAAACATGTTGGCGATACTGTGCTCAAAGCCGCTGGCGACGAACATCCCGACGGGCAAAATCATGGCGAACATTTTGTCGAACAGACTGCGGCCGGAGTAACTCATCCACACCGCCAGGCAAACCATCAGGTTAGCGAGTGTGCCGAGGCTAACGGCTTCAATAAACGTGTGATGCATTTTGTGGTCGGCGGTTTGCAGGACATTCAATCCCCACGCGCCATTGGCAACCATATGTTCACCTGCTAACCAAATCAGTGCGACAAAGAACAGCGCACCAAACAGGTTACCGATATAGACATTCAGCCAATGACGACCGAGTTGCATCCAGGTGATGCGCCCGCTGGCTTTCGCCACCACAATCAAAACCGTCGAAGTGAACAGGTCCGCGCCACATACCACAACCAGCATCAAACCCAGAGAGAAGCAGATACCGCCAATCAGTTTCGCAATACCGTAGGGCATGGCGCCACTGCCCGTGGTGGCCGTAATGTAGAAAACAAACGCGATAGAAATAAATACGCCAGCAGTGATGGCTAAGAAGAAGGTGGTTAAAGGATGTTTAGTGGCTTTATAGACGCCGGCATCTTCAGCAACTTTCGCCATGGCCGCGGGTAATAATGCATTAAAAGGGTTGTCAGCTTTCACACTAACGCTCTCCTGAAATTGTCTGTAAAGATACTAACAAAGGAGTATAGGTCAGGAATTGATGTGGATCATAAATGGCAGGGAGGTACGGGGTAAGCGAGGCGTTAAGTTAAAGGATATACACTTAACTTATTGAATAATATAAACTAAAAATTTTTTAATTTATGCAAAATAAGTTTAATGATTGGTCTTTGAGAGTGACTCAATGTTAATTCAGTTTAACCAATGAAACTGAATTGTTAATAATCAATATTCAATGTTGAATATGACAATGTGAAGCAAAAAAAATGGCACCGGGGTTAATCAGTGCCATTCTCAACGTTAGCAAAAATATCGCGCTAAGCGTTCGTGAATATTACTTTGACCAGTAATTGCGCTTTGCTGCCTGCAGTTTTTCATAGGCGGCCAGCAGGGCCTGATGCGCCGGGAAGGCTTTCAGATCGAGGTCCACTGCCTGCAAGCCGTAGAATGGCGCTTCACCGCTGATCGCTGCAGAAGCGGCATCAACAGCGGCTTCGCCATACATCCGCACAAAGGCACGATGATATTGCAGCGGATCGCGTTCTTCTTCCATGGCGAGCAATAGCAGGGTTTGCAGGCAACGGTAATAGTTGGCGCGTTCGGCGCTGAAGATTGACTGGTTGAACTCCATGGTCCACTCCGTCCAGATCAGAGCCTGATCCAAATCTCCGCCCGCCAATGCTAGCATGGCTTTCAACTCGCCAATACGCAGGGTGTACCAGCCATTGTCTTTACCTGACGCCAGACCCAGCAGCTCACGGACGCGAGTGAAGTCGTCATGACCTTCTTCATCCAACTGCTCGATGAGGTTCAGATACGCTTCCGGTTCCCACTCACTGGCTGGCAGCGCCAGCAAGGTTTCACGCAGCGGCGCGCCCATGCTGTTGTTGGCCAATAACAGGTCTTCTGCCGGATAAATATCTGACATGCCCGGTACGATGATACGGCAGGCGTAAACGCCCAGATGCTCATAATCCGCGATGTAAACCTCTTGACCTTCCGCGCGGAAGATGGCCATCAGCGTATCAAACTCTTCATGCGTGCTGCCTGAGAAGCTCCAGTCGACGAAAGGATAATCCGCATCGTCTTTGAACATGTCCCAGGAGATTAAACCACTGGAATCGATAAAGTGGGTTTCCAGGTTGGCGTGTTCAGCCACTTCTTCATCATCGAAGGTTGGTGGGGTGAAGACATCCAGGTCTTTCAGTCCACGGCCCTGGAGCAGTTCAGTAACGGTACGTTCCAATGCCACACCAAAGTCTGGGTGCGCGCCGAATGAAGCAAAGCAAGTGCCGTTGGCCGGGTTGAACAACACTACGCAGATAACCGGGTACTTGCCGCCCAGCGAAGCATCGTAAGAGAAGATCGGGAAACCTTCGGCTTCCAGACGTTCAATCGCCTCAATCACGCCGGGGTAGCGCTGCATCACTTCAGCAGGGATTTCTGGCAGGCTAATTGACTCAGCGATAATGCGGTTTTTAATGTGGCGCTCAAAGACTTCAGACAGGCCCTGTACACGCGCTTCGTTCGCGGTGTTACCGGCAGACATGCCGTTAGAAACATACAGGTTGCCTATGATGTTCATCGGGATGTAGACCGTCTGCTGGTCGGATTGACGGGTAAATGGCAGGCCGCAGATACCACGGTCAACATTACCTGACTGCAGGTCAATCAGATCTGAGGCGCTCAGGCTATCTTCAGGATCGTAAAATTTCTGCAGACGCGCATCCAGAATGCCTGCTGGCAAGCTGTCATCGTCGGTCAATGGGAACCACTTCTCATTCGGGTAGTGAACGAAATCGCCGTTGGCGATGGACTGACCGAGCCAGAAATCGGCGAAGAAGTAGTTGGTTGAGAGACGCTCAAAATATTCGCCTAACGCCGAAGCCAGTGCCGCTTTCTTACTGGCACCTTTACCATTGGTAAAGCACAGCGGGCAGTCGCGATCGCGGATATGCACAGACCAGACGTGTGGAACCGGGTTCAGCCAGGAGGCTTCTTCAATGTTGAAGCCCAGGTCCTGCAGTTTGTGCTGGAAACGTGCGATGGAGTCTTCCAGTGCGGCGTCTTTTCCTGGAATAAACGTTTGCGTCATGTTGGCGCTCTCTCAAGTCGATGGGGTGGGCGTAAAGCGCGCAATGATACGGGTTTTGCGCCTGCTTCGCTATTCAGTGGTCTAAATTTATCGCGGTATTGTCACGGCTATTTCATCACCTGGCAGCATTCTGATTTTACTTCGGGAAACTCCCTCACAAAATTCCGTGGCTTATTGCATTTATGACATAAGCTGCGGTGGAGCCCGCCCCGGAATTGTGATCGCTATCGGATTAATGATTGCAGCCATTCGGAGGCAATGATAAAACCGATACGGTATTCATAACCGTTCGATATGACAGTGGTGAGGGGAAATGACGCAGGTTTATAATTTTAGCTCCGGCCCAGCGATGCTGCCGGTAGAAGTGCTCCGTCGTGCAGAACAAGAACTGACAAACTGGCACGGATTAGGCACCTCTGTAATGGAGATCAGCCATCGCAGTAAAGAGTTCATTGCTGTCGCTGAAGCCGCAGAACAGGATTTTCGCGATCTGCTGAAGATCCCATCGAACTACAAAGTTTTATTCTGCCATGGCGGCGCTCGCGCGCAGTTCGCAGCTATCCCTGGTAACCTGTTAGGTGATGCGAAATCCGCTGACTACATTGATGGTGGCTACTGGGCACATAGCGCGATCAAAGAAGCGGAAAAATATTGCTCTCCGAACACCATCGACGTCAAAACCACGCTTGACGGTAAACGTGCTTTGTTACCAATGCGTGAATGGCAGTTGAACGATGATGCCGCCTATGTGCATTTCTGCCCGAATGAAACCATTGATGGTATTGCTATCGATGAAGAGCCTGACTTTGGTGACAAAGTCGTGGTGGCTGATCTTTCTTCAACCATCATGTCTCGCCCAATCGATGTCAGCCGTTACGGTGTGATCTACGCGGGCGCACAGAAAAACATCGGTCCAGCGGGATTAACGCTGGTGGTGGTGCGAGAGGATCTGCTGGGCAAAGCGCAGCGTTATGTGCCGTCTATCCTTGATTACAAGGTGCTGGCTGAAAACGAATCCATGTTCAACACACCGCCGACTTTTGCCTGGTACCTCTCTGGTCTGGTATTCAAATGGCTGAAAGAGAAGGGCGGTGTTGCTGAGATGGATAAGGTCAATCAGGCGAAAGCAGACCTGCTCTATGGCGTCATTGATAACAGCAGCTTCTACCGTAACGATGTTGCCGCTGCGAACCGTTCACGTATGAACGTGCCGTTCCAGCTGGCTGATGCCGCGCTGGACAAAGTGTTTCTGGACGAGTCTCTGCAGGCAGGCCTGCATGCACTGAAAGGACACCGCGTGGTTGGCGGTATGCGTGCGTCGATCTACAATGCGATGCCGCTGGAAGGGGTGAAAGCCCTGACTGAGTTCATGATCGACTTCGAACGTCGTCACGGCTAATTACTCATCATCGGCCAGCCTGGCTGGCCACTGGCCCCGTTAAACAACGGGGTTTTGTCTTTTCTGGAGATTTGGTTTCACATGCAGGACTCCCTGACTCTACAACCGATTGCTCGCGTTGACGGCACGGTAAACTTACCGGGTTCAAAAAGCGTTTCTAACCGCGCATTGTTACTGGCTGCGTTGGCAAATGGCACAACTCGCCTGACCAATTTGCTGGATAGCGATGATGTCAAACACATGCTGAATGCGCTGAAGGCGCTGGGCGTTAACTACACGCTCTCTGCTGATCGTACCGTGTGCGAAGTGGTGGGAAATGCAGGTCCGCTGCACAGTGATCAGGCTCTGGAACTCTTTCTGGGCAACGCTGGTACTGCCATGCGTCCGCTGGCTGCCGCACTGTGCCTGGGTCAACAGTCGATTGTACTGACTGGCGAACCACGCATGAAAGAGCGCCCAATTGGTCATCTGGTGGATGCGCTGCGTCAGGGCGGAGCCAATATTGATTACCTGGAGCAGACGGATTATCCGCCGCTGCGTCTGAACGGCGGGTTTGTCGGTGGTGAAGTCAGTGTGGACGGTAGTGTTTCCAGCCAGTTTCTGACAGCGTTGCTGATGACCGCGCCGCTGGCACCGAAAGACACTGTGATTACCATCAAAGGTGATCTGGTCTCTAAGCCGTACATTGATATTACACTGCACCTGATGCGTTGTTTTGGTGTCGAAGTCGATAACCAGAACTACCAGCGCTTTGTGGTGAAAGGCCAGCAACAGTATCAATCTCCGGGCGATTATCTGGTGGAGGGCGATGCCTCATCTGCCTCTTATTTCCTCGCCGCCGCTGCCATTAAAGGTGGAACGGTTCGTGTAACCGGGATTGGCCGTAATAGCGTTCAGGGCGACATCCGTTTTGCCGATGTGCTGGAAAAAATGGGCGCGGTGATTGAATGGGGTGATGACTATATTGCCTGCACACGAGGTTCTCTCTCCGCGATTGATATGGACATGAACCATATTCCTGATGCGGCGATGACCATTGCTACCACGGCGTTGTTCGCGGAAGGCACGACCTTGATGCGTAACATTTACAACTGGCGCGTAAAAGAGACCGACCGTTTAGCGGCGATGGCGACCGAATTGCGCAAAGTGGGTGCGGAAGTTGAAGAGGGTCACGATTTCATTCGTGTCACTCCACCGGCTCAGCTTCAGCATGCGGATATTGGCACTTATAACGATCACCGTATGGCGATGTGCTTTGCTCTCGTGGCGTTATCGGACACGCCTGTCACCATTCTTGATCCAGGCTGCACAGCTAAAACCTTCCCGGATTACTTCCAGCAGTTGGCTAAAATCAGCCAGACTTCTTGATCCCGCTACCCGGTACGCTTGTGCCGGGTTTCCTCGCTCTATTGTGGCCTTATTGGGCGGAAATTCTTCTGAATCTGTCGAAAATTCTGGCGCTGTCTACGCTAAAGGGTAACTAACCTGACGCGGGCAGCGTATAATGCCGCGCATTCAAACAGCCAAGAAGGCTGATAATAAGCACGCAGCAACAGGAGAGAACAATGACGGCAATCGCCCCGGTAATTACCATTGATGGCCCAAGTGGCGCAGGTAAAGGGACTTTGTGTAAAGCGATGGCGGAGTCATTGCAGTGGCACTTGCTGGATTCTGGTGCCATTTATCGCGTACTTGCATTGGCTGCACTTCATCATCAGGTGGATATTGAATCCGAAGAAGCATTAGTGCCTATGGCCGCTCACCTTGACGTACGTTTCTTGTCCGTAGAAGGTGAGATGCAGGTCATTTTAGAAGGTGAGGATGTGACCGGTGAAATCCGCACGCAGGAAGTGAGTAATACGGCTTCGCGGGTTGCTGCCTTCCCACGCGTGCGTGAAGCATTGCTGCGTCGCCAGCGAGCATTCCGTGAAGATCCGGGCTTAATTGCAGATGGCCGTGATATGGGCACAGTCGTGTTCCCCGATGCACCGGTAAAAATCTTCCTTGATGCAAGTTCAGAAGAGCGTGCTCATCGACGTATGCTACAGTTGCAGGAGAAGGGCTTTAATGTTAACTTTGATCGCCTTTTATCCGAGATAAAGGAACGCGACGACCGCGATCGTAATCGTGCAATCGCGCCTTTAGTGCCTGCCGCTGATGCTCTGGTGCTGGATTCGACCAGCATGTCCATTGAGCAAGTGATTGAAAAGGCACTTGATTATGCCCGACACAAGCTGGGCATTTAATCTATTCGGTAACTGAATTGCTGTAACCCTGTACCAGGGATCCGGTGCTGGGCATGTGAAACAACCCCATCCGACAATGACGTCAGGTGGACGTTAAATTGAAGAATCCTAAGATTATCAATATGACTGAATCTTTTGCTCAACTATTTGAAGAATCACTGAAAGAAATCGAAACCCGTCCGGGTTCCATCGTTCGTGGCGTTGTTGTCTCTATCGACAAAGACGTAGTCCTGGTTGATGCGGGTCTGAAATCTGAGTCTGCAATTCCTGCAGAGCAGTTCAAGAACGCAGCCGGCGAACTGGAAATCCAGGTTGGCGACGAAGTTGACGTTGCGCTTGACGCAGTTGAAGACGGCTTCGGTGAAACCCTGCTGTCCCGTGAGAAAGCTAAGCGTCACGAAGCTTGGATCACGCTGGAAAAAGCTTACGAAGAAGCTGAAACTGTTACCGGTGTTATCAACGGCAAAGTTAAAGGTGGCTTCACAGTTGAGCTGAACGGTATTCGTGCGTTCCTGCCAGGTTCACTGGTTGACGTTCGTCCGGTTCGCGATACTCTGCACCTGGAAGGCAAAGAGCTTGAGTTCAAAGTTATCAAGCTTGATCAGAAACGTAACAACGTGGTGGTTTCTCGCCGCGCAGTTATCGAATCTGAAAACAGCGCTGAACGCGATCAGCTGCTGGAAAACCTGCAGGAAGGCATGGAAGTTAAAGGTATCGTTAAGAACCTCACTGACTACGGCGCATTCGTGGATCTGGGTGGCGTTGACGGCCTGCTGCACATCACTGACATGGCTTGGAAACGCGTTAAGCATCCGAGCGAAATCGTCAACGTGGGCGACGAAATCACTGTTAAAGTGCTGAAGTTCGACCGCGAACGTACTCGTGTATCCCTCGGCCTGAAACAGCTGGGCGAAGATCCATGGGTTGCTATCGCTAAACGTTACCCAGAAGGCACCAAGCTGACTGGACGTGTAACCAACCTGACCGATTACGGCTGCTTCGTTGAAATCGAAGAAGGCGTTGAAGGCCTGGTACACGTTTCTGAAATGGACTGGACCAACAAAAACATTCACCCATCTAAAGTTGTTAACGTGGGCGATGTTGTTGAAGTTATGGTTCTGGACATCGACGAAGAACGTCGTCGTATCTCCCTGGGTCTGAAGCAGTGCAAAAACAACCCATGGCAGCAGTTCGCTGAGACCCACAACAAAGGCGATCGCGTTGAAGGTAAAATCAAGTCAATCACTGACTTCGGTATCTTCATCGGCCTGGACGGTGGCATCGACGGTCTGGTTCACCTGTCAGACATCTCCTGGAACGCGACTGGCGAAGAAGCCGTTCGTGAGTACAAAAAAGGCGACGAAATCGCTGCTGTTGTACTGCAGGTTGATGCAGAGCGCGAGCGCATCTCTCTGGGCGTGAAGCAGTTGGCTGAAGATCCATTCAACAACTACATCACCCTGAACAAGAAAGGCGCTATCGTTAACGGTAAAGTCACTGCAGTAGACGCTAAAGGTGCTACAGTAGAATTGGCTGATGGCGTTGAAGGTTACCTGCGCGCTTCAGAAGCTTCACTGGACCGTATTGAAGACGCAACTCTGGTTCTGAGTGTTGGTGACGACGTTGAAGCTAAATTCACCGGCGTTGACCGTAAGAACCGCGTTGTAAGCCTGTCTGTTCGTGCTAAAGACCAGGCTGATGAGAAAGAAGCTATCAACACTGTTAACACCAAACAGGAAGAAAGCAACTTCTCTAGCGCTATGGCTGAAGCGTTCAAAGCGGCTAAAGGCGAGTAATCGACCCGAGGCACCGGACGATGTCAATCGTCCGGTTTCGGTAAAAGCTGTCATACCTTTCCCATTAAGGATTAACCGGAGGTTACATGACCAAGTCAGAACTTATTGAAAGACTTGCTGGACAGCATACTCATATTCCGGCGAAAGTCGTTGAGGATGCAGTTAAAGAGATGCTCGAGCACATGGCCACTACGTTGGCACAGGGCGAGCGCATTGAAATCCGGGGATTCGGCAGCTTTTCTTTGCACTACCGCGCACCGCGCACTGGTCGTAACCCGAAAACGGGTGACAAAGTGGATCTGGAAGGTAAATACGTTCCCCACTTCAAGCCGGGCAAAGAATTGCGTGACCGTGCAAATATCTACGGCTAAGCCGTTACCGAACGACAAAGCGACACCTCCGGGTGTCGTTTTTTTTTGCTCTAAATTCATTGTTGTGAACATGATTCCTAAACCCACATCAACAATGAAAACCACGCCGATTTTTTGGCATCCGTAATCCAGCTCTCCCCATTCCTGAAAGCTATTCCTGCCAATTGCACGCAAACTGGTGCCCATTGCGGGAGAAAAGTGATGCGTATAACAGGGATTGCAGTAGCCAGAATCATGATCCTGGCAGCGCTACCATTAGGTTTGCTACCTCAAATACCGACCATGGAAATGATTGCTGTGATGGTGCTATTAGCACTGATTGTGGCATCCCTGCCTTGGGCTGGGCTGCGTCTTATTGGCATGGGTATCCTGCTTCTGGCGTGGGCGCTACTGGAAGCGAGACAGATGCTGAATGTGATTGACCAGCTTTCAATGGCGCCAGTCGAAGTGACGCTGCGTATTGTTGAAGTGAAGCAAAATCAACAGCAATTTAAAGCCCAGATTATTCGTGTGGGTGAGCGATATCAGTTTCCGCCCTTGTTTGTCAGTATCAATGCGGAGCCAGGTGAATCGGGGTATTGTGCGGGGCAGCGCTGGAAAATGACCTTACGCTTGCGTGCAGTGCATGGTCGCTTGAATGAAGGCGGGTTTGATGCCCAACGTTTTGCGCTGGCAAACCATACGCCTTTGCAGGGGAGAATCATTAACCAGCAGGCGGAATCGGTAAATTGTCATTTGCGAACGCAGGTTATGCGCCATCATCAACCTCTTTTTGAACACCTGCAACAACCTGCCATTTTGCAGGCGCTGGCTTTTGGTGAACGTGAGAACATGACCAAAACTCAGCGACAACTATTGCGTGAGACCGGAACCGCACATTTAATGGCGATTTCCGGTATGCATATTGCGCTAGCGGCCAGTGTTGGCTGGATGATAGTACGTGGCTTACAGTTGCTGCAGCCTGCGCACACCATCGGTTATCTGCTGCCACTGATGGGGAGCATCATTACCGCGACAATCTACTGCTGGCTGTCGGGCAGCCATGCACCAGCACAGCGCGCGCTGGTCGCGCTACTACTGTGGACGACGATAAGAATCGCTGGCTGGCAGTTAACAGGCTGGCAGATTTGGACATTTTGCATGGGGGTACTACTTTGGCTTGATCCCCTCACCGTCTTATCTGAAAGCTTTTGGCTCTCTGCTCTTGCCGTCGCCATGTTAATCATATGGTTCCAGTGGTTTGCCTTGCCGGATCGATACCGTCAGGCCAGGCGCTGGCTTCCGCTGAGATTGCTGCACTTACAGCTTGGCATGATGATACTGATGGCTCCTCTGCAGATTTTTCTATTTCAGGGAATCAGCCTCAGTGCACTGGTCGCTAATCTCATCGCGGTGCCGGTGGTATCGCTTATCACCGTTCCATTGATACTGCTGGCGCTTTTGCTGCCCATACAACCCATCGCTTCAGTACTGTGGCGGCTGGCGGATTTTTCTGTCAATCAGGTTATGCAGGGCCTGGCATACTTGCCAGCAGGATGGTGGCCGTTAAATGATGCCTTGCCTGCAGTGGCTCTGCTATGGGGTGGTTTATTTCTGTGGCGTAGTGGTTTGCTGAATAACACGCTGATGCTTTGCTGCGGCAGCGCACTGGCATTTCTGTTATGGCGTCATCAGTCTGAGCAAGATGACTGGCAGATTGATGTGCTGGATGTGGGCCATGGCCTGGCCATCGCTATTACACAGGGTAACGAAGTGGTGTTGTACGATGCGGGTCCACGCTGGAATGAAGATGATGCGGGCGCGCGCGTGATACTGCCATGGTTACTGTATAAGGGACGACAGCTAAACACGGTGGTGGTAAGTCATAAGCATCTGGATCATCGGGGTGGGCTGAATTCACTGCATCAGGCCAATCCCAATATGATGATCCGCAGTGCATTGGGTGAAGCGGGGCATTTACCCTGTCAGCGAGGAGAGCAGTGGCAATGGGGCAAACTGACCTTCACGGCACTCTGGCCGCCTGCGGGAAATACGCAAGGGCAAAATAATGACTCCTGTGTCGTACGTGTAGACGATGGAGCTGTCAGCCTGCTGCTCACCGGGGATATTGAGTTAGAAGCAGAAAGAAAATTGGTGGCATTAGAGAAAGCTCAGCTCACCAGCACGTTAATGCAGGTCCCACATCATGGTAGCCGAACCTCTTCGGGGCCTTTACTGTTACGTAGTGTTGCAGGAAAGGGCGCGGTGGCATCGGTAGCGCGCTATAACGCCTGGCGCATGCCAGCCGCCGCAGTGGTGGAACGCTACCGCCAACAGGGCTATATCTGGTATGACACGGCACAATCCGGGCAGGTCCACATTGGTATTCGGCAGGGTGAATGGCAGATTAAGGGATTGAGGGAGCAAATAAAACCTCGCTGGTATCATCAGTGGTTTGGCGTCAAACGTGAATCCAGGTAGAATGAGCGGCTATTTCAAACAGCGTGAATAAATAATGCATCAAGACAAAGATCTCTCAACGTGGCAAACGTTCCGCCGGCTCTGGCCGATGATTGCGCCGCACAAAGCAGGACTGTTTGTGTCTGCGGTGGCGCTGATTCTTAATGCGGCCGGCGATACCTTAATGTTGTCGCTGTTGAAACCTTTACTGGATGATGGCTTCGGTAAGGCCGATCGTTCCGTCATGCTTTGGATGCCTCTGGTGGTGATTGGCCTGATGCTGGTGCGTGGCGTGACCAGCTACATTTCCAGTTATTGCATCTCTTGGGTATCGGGCAACGTGGTCATGAATATGCGTCGCCGCTTGTTTGGCCACATGATGGGCATGCCCGTGGCGTTCTTTGACCAGCAATCAACCGGCACATTGCTGTCACGCATCACTTATGATTCCGAGCAAGTTGCTTCGTCCTCTTCCAGTGCACTGGTGACGGTCGTACGCGAAGGTGCCTCGATCATTGGCCTGTTTATCATGATGTTCTACTACAGCTGGCAGCTGTCGTTGATTTTGATTGTCCTTGCGCCGATTGTTTCCTTTGCGATTCGCACGGTGTCCAAACGCTTCCGCAGCATCAGTAAAAATATGCAGAACACCATGGGACAAGTGACCACCAGCGCGGAACAGATGCTGAAAGGGCATAAAGAGGTGCTGATCTTCGGTGGCCAGGATGTTGAAGCACAGCGTTTTTCGCTGGTGAGCAACAAAATGCGCCAGCAGGGCATGAAACTGGTTTCGGCCTCTTCCATTTCCGATCCGGTCATTCAGCTGATTGCTTCTCTGGCCCTGGCGTTTGTGCTCTACGCCGCCAGTTTCCCTAGCGTGATGGAAACCCTCACCGCCGGTACCATAACCGTGGTGTTCTCATCAATGATTGCCTTGATGCGCCCATTGAAGTCACTGACTAACGTCAACGCCCAGTTCCAGCGCGGTATGGCTGCTTGTCAGACCTTGTTCTCTATCCTGGATAGCGAGCAGGAAATCGATAACGGCAAACGTGAAATCACGCGTGCCAAAGGCGATGTGGAATTCCGCAATGTGACTTTCACTTATCCAGGCCGTGAAGTGCCTGCGCTGCGTGATATCAATCTGTCGCTGCCAGAGGGCAAGACGGTGGCGCTGGTAGGGCGTTCTGGTTCGGGTAAATCGACCATGGCGAGCCTGCTGACCCGCTTCTACGATATTGATGCTGGCGAAATTCTGCTCGACGGTCACGATCTGCGCGAATATACCTTGCGCTCCCTGCGTAATCAGGTGGCGCTGGTTTCCCAGAATGTCCATCTGTTCAATGACACCATCGCCAATAACATTGCTTATGCACGTAATGGTGAATACACCCGCGAACAGATTGAACAGGCAGCGACTATGGCGCACGCCATGGACTTCATTAAGAAGATGGACAACGGCCTGGATACCGTGATTGGTGAGAACGGCGTGTTGCTGTCTGGTGGCCAGCGTCAACGTATCGCCATCGCGCGCGCATTGCTGCGTGATTGCCCGATTCTGATCCTCGATGAAGCGACCTCAGCACTGGATACCGAATCCGAGCGCGCGATTCAGGCCGCTCTGGATGAGCTGCAGAAAAATCGCACTTCGCTGGTTATCGCGCACCGCCTGTCGACCATCGAAAAAGCCGATGAAATCGTGGTTGTCGAAGATGGTCGTATCGTTGAGCGCGGTACGCACAGCGTGCTGCTGGCCGAAAAGGGTGCCTATGCTCAGCTTCACAAACTGCAGTTTGGTCAATGATTGAACGCATCTGGAGCGGGCGCTCGCCACTGTGGCTACTATTGTGGCCACTGAGTTTGCTGTATGGGGCAATCAGCAGTTTGATACGCCTCAGCTATCAGCGTGGCTGGCGTAAAAGCTGGCGTGCGCCTTGCCCGGTGGTTGTGGTGGGTAATCTGACGGCTGGCGGCAACGGTAAAACGCCGGTGGTGATTTGGCTGGTTCAGGCGCTGCAACAGCGTGGCCTGCGCGTTGGCGTTGTCTCACGCGGTTATGGTGGAAAGGCTGAGCGTTATCCCCTGCTGGTGACGGCCGATACCTCGACATCACAAGCCGGCGACGAGCCGGTGTTAATCGCGCAGCGTACTCAGGTGCCGGTAGCAGTCGCACCTCAACGCCGTATGGCGGTAGAAGGACTGCTGGCCGCACAGGATCTGGATGTAATCATTACCGACGACGGGCTGCAACATTACGCGTTGCAGCGCGATCGTGAAATCGTGGTGGTGGATGGTGTCCGTCGCTTCGGTAATGGCTGGTGGCTGCCCGCAGGCCCGATGCGTGAGCGCGCATCCCGGCTGCAGAGCGTCAATGCCATCATCGTCAATGGTGGAGAGGCGCAAGCCGGTGAGATCGCCATGACGTTGCGTCCCGGTAAGGCGATCAATCTGGTGAACGGTGAGACAGCGAACCTCGATCAATTGCCAGAAACGGTGGCGATGGCCGGTATTGGTCATCCGCCGCGGTTCTTCAATACGTTGCAGCAGCACGGTATCCAGCCGGTGGCAGAAATCGCGTTTGCCGATCACCATGCTTATAGCGAAGAGGAGTTGCAGCGTTTGACGCAAACTCATCAATGCCTGCTGATGACCGAAAAAGACGCAGTAAAATGCCGTAGTTTTGCACGTGACAACTGGTGGTATCTACCGGTTGATGCCGATTTGTCGGGGGCATCCCTTGATGCTTTACTCGCCGATGTGACCCAACTCTGCACGACTGCGCGCGACTCCCGTTCGCGCTAAACCTGCTCAAAGGGAATCGAGTCATGACCACATCATCGTCCCTTTCATTACAAACTGCTCGTCATTTACACCTGGCTGCTCAGGGGTTGTTACGCCCACCGAGCCGCCGCGCCCGCCTGGCCGATATCCATGCCTGCGTGCGGCAGATGTCACTGCTGCAAATCGACACCATCAATGTCGTCGCCCGCAGCCCTTATCTGGTGCTGTTCAGCCGCCTTGGCGCTTATCCCACACAGTGGCTGGAAGATACATTGGCCTCCGGTGCGCTGTTTGAGTATTGGGCGCACGAAGCCTGTTTCATCCCCTTCGAAGATTACCCGTTGCTGCGCCATCGCATGCTGGAGCCGCAGCGGCTGGGATGGAAATATAACGAGCAGTGGGTAAACGAACATCAGCAGGAAATCGCTGCTTTACTCAATCACATCGCCGAAAATGGCCCGGTACGTGCGGCTGATTTTGCCAGTGATAAGCACACCAAACCCGGCTGGTGGGCCTGGAAACCCCACAAGCGGCATCTGGAAAACTTGTTCAGCGCAGGTGAGTTAATGGTGGTCGAGCGCCGTAATTTCCAGCGTGTGTACGATCTGCGAACGCGAGTGATGCCTGATTGGGATGATGAACAACATGCACTCAGTGAAGCGGAAGCGGTACAGGCGATGCTGGGGCACAGTGCTCGCAGCCTGGGTATATTTCGCGCCAGTTGGTTGGCCGATTACTATCGACTGAAGCGTGCCCCCCTGCAATCCTGGATTAAGGATGCCGAAGCACAAGGCGAAATCGTGTGCGTTGAGGTGGAACAGCTCGGTGAGATGTGGCTGCATACGAGCTTGTTACCTCTGCTGGACAAAATGCCCAGCGCCACCCACACGGCCTTGTTGTCACCGTTCGATCCGGTGGTATGGGATCGCCGACGTGCACTGGAGTTGTTTAATTTCGATTACCGCATTGAGTGCTATACCCCTGCTGAGAAGCGCGTCTATGGTTACTTTGTTCTGCCGGTGTTACACCGAGGTGCACTTAAAGCGCGTATTGATGCAAAGATGGACCGCCAGGCGCAGCAGATGATTATTCGTGCATTCTGGCTTGAGCCGGGCGTGCGGGTCACCCAGGCCTTTCTGAGTGATGTGCAAAAAGCCATCAGTCGCTTTGCACAATGGCAAGGTGCCGATGAGGTCATCGTTGAAAATGCCCCTGCCGAACTGCTTGCTGTCTGGACGCACCGTTGGGTTATCAACGATTAAGTTCATCGTAATAATGCCGCGCCCGGCGCACTGTGCTTCGGGTGCGCTATGGTATGCTAGGCGCCAGACAAATCGGTGCTGAAAGGAGAAAATTATGGATCACCGTTTACTTGAGATTGTTGCCTGTCCGGTTTGCAACGGAAAACTGTATTTCAACAAAGAGCAGCAGGAGCTGATTTGTAAACCAGACGGCTTGGCTTACCCGGTGCGCGATGGCATTCCGGTATTGCTGGAAGTGGAAGCACGTACCCTGTCTGTTGAAGAGATCCATCCATGAGTTTTGTCGCCATTATTCCAGCGCGTTACGCATCAACGCGCCTGCCCGGCAAACCGCTGGTGGATATTCACGGTAAACCGATGGTCGTACACGTGATGGAGCGCGCACGCGAGTCGGGTGCCGATCGTGTGATTGTGGCGACCGATCATCCCGAAGTGGCTGCTGCGGTCAAGGCCGCCGGTGGAGAAGTGTGCATGACGCGCGCAGATCACCAGTCGGGCACCGAGCGTCTGGCGGAAGTGATTGAGAAATATCAGTTTGCCGATGACACCATTATCGTCAACGTGCAGGGCGACGAGCCGATGATTCCGGCAGAGATCGTGCGCCAGGTCGCCGATAATCTGGCGCAGGCCGATGCGGGGATGGCGACATTAGCCGTGCCGATTACCGATGCAGAAGAGGCCTTTAACCCCAACGCGGTTAAAGTGGTCATGGACGCGAAAGGCTATTCACTTTACTTCTCCCGCGCCACTATTCCATGGGATCGCGAGCGCTATGCGAAATCGCGCGAACAGATTGGCGACACTTTGCTGCGTCACATTGGCATTTACGCCTATCGCGCTGGCTTTATCCGACGTTACATTGCGTGGGAACCTTGCCCGTTAGAGCAGATTGAATTGCTGGAGCAGTTGCGCGTGCTGTGGTACGGCGAGAAGATTCACGTTGCCGTAGCGCAAACCGTACCAAGCGTTGGCGTGGACACACCAGAGGATCTGGTTCGTGTTCGTGCGGCTATGCAGGGGTAAAGCCCGACCGGCCAGCCGCTCGCGCTGGCCATAAAGTTTGATCTGGCGCTAAGTTTCGCGCCACCATGACCTCCAGGATAGTGAAGTCAATTGACTGCGGAGGATAACGCATGGAACAGCTCCGTTCAGAACTGGCGTTGATACTGGGTGAAGGTATCAGCCGCCTCGAAACCATCAGCGAACAGGCGCAATCGCGGCTGTATGCACTCTATGACAACGACGGCAAACCGATGCCGCTGGTGGCGAAGTATTTTCGTCATCAAGGCCGCGCAGCGCTTGAAGCCAAAAAACTCACTATGTTAGGTCATGATGGCCTGGTGACAGTCCCTGCGGTTTTTGGCCTGGTGCTGAGTCAGCAGCCGCCGGTACATGAAATGCTGCTGATGGCGCGTTTCAATGGCGTCTCCGCCGAGGCGCCAGCCCGCACTGCCGTGCGCTGGGAGCAATTGTGTGAGCAGATTGTCGAGGGTGTACTCGGCTGGCACCGCATTGACAGCCATGGATTGGTGGGAAGGGTTGATAGCGTGCAGGAAAACAACTGGCCAGCCTGGTATCGCCAGCGCGTCGAAGTGCTATGGGCCACGCTGGGCTATCTGTCACCGCCATTTTTCACTCTGGAGGATCGTCAAATCCTGTATCGCAGCCGTCAGCAATTAACCAGACTTTTTAACGACTTTGACGATCCCTGCGTGCTGATGCACGGTAACCTGCGCCTATCCAGCATGTTGAAAGATGCGCGCAGTGACCAGTTGGTGGCGATGATGCAACCGGGCAATATTCTTTGGGCTCCGCGTGAATATGAGTTAATTCGTCTGGCGGATAGTGGGGCCGAAGCCTCACTGCTGCAGCACTACCTGCAGCGCGCGCCCGTCTCTGAAGGCTTTATCTGGCGGCGCTGGCTGTATCAGCTATGGGATTGTGTTGATACGCTGGTGAGCAGCGGACAATTTGATCGTCCGCGCTTTGATCACGCCCGTGAGCAGTTACTTCCCTGGCTCGGATGACAGGAAATCATCGCCGCGCAGCCTTTGCCAGGCCTGGCCCAGGGTTTCGTAAATCGCACGTTCACTGTGCCCCAACCACATCGGAGAAGGCAACATGCGGTCCCAGGCACTGATTGGCGAGGTAATCGCGAGCTGATTGGCCGGTGCGGCGATGGGGTTTAGACCCGCGCTCAGGAAGAAATGCATCGCACGTGGCAAGTGGTTCGCCGATGAGACCAGCAGGAAAGGGTGATTGCCGATAGTTTGTTTGACGGCCAGCGCTTCTTCACCCGTATCATGCGGTTGGTCCAGCGTGATAATCGCCGAACCCGGCACTCCCAGACTCTCGGCGACTTCCGCCGCCACGCTGGCATTGCTGCGAGGGTTGTATCCTGCAGCAGCGCCAGTGAAAATCATTTTTGCTTGTGGATTCCGACGCCATTGGCGCACACCTTCTGTTACGCGCGGCAGGCTGTTGTTGAGCAAATTAGAACTCGGTGCCCAATTCGGATTGAAGGTGTAGCCACCGCCCAGCACGACGATATAATCCACCGGTTCGCTACCGTTCCAGGTGGGATAATGCTGTTCGATGGGGCGCAACAGACGATCGGCTACGGGTTGCAAGCTGAGCAATAAGAGCAGCAACCAGCTAAAAGAGATCAGAATTTTGCCGCCTTTTTGCCAACGGCTAAACCAGAGAAGTAAAAGTCCTACCGCCATGAGCAACAACAGCAGTGGTAAAGGTAATAACATCGCGCCAATCCATTTCTTTAAGGCAAAAAACATCGAAATTTGCTCCTTTTGTCCGAAAAAACAGCAGCCAGACAGTTACTGTGGCGTGAAAGGTTCATTCTTGTTGAGCCTGTGACAAAATAGCACAAGTTGAATGCAGCACAGTGGAGCCATCATCATGCAGGATCGTAACTTTGACGATCTGGCGGACAAATTTTCGCAGAACATTTATGGCACCCGCAAAGGGCAGGTACGGCAGGCGATCCTGTGGGACGAACTGGATGCGCTGTTACCGACATTGCCTGAAGGCGCACTGTCAGTGCTGGATGCCGGCGGTGGCGTAGGACAAATCTCCTGTGGATTAGCGGCACGCGGCCATCAGGTGCTGTTGTGCGATCTCTCCGCTGAGATGTTAAAGCTGGCTGAAGCGCATGCGCACACCGAGGGTGTGAGCCACAACATGCAATTCAAACAAATTAGCGCGCAGCAGGTGGGCGAACATTTGGATCGGCCGGTTGATCTGGTATTGTTTCACGCTGTGCTGGAGTGGGTGGCAGAACCGGAAGCGGTGCTGCGTGCCTTGTGGCACACGCTGAAGCCCGGTGGTGTGCTGTCGTTGATGTTTTACAATGCGCATGCCCTGACGTTCCGCACCCTGCAACTCGGCAATTTCGGCTATCTGCGTGCCAATATGACTAAACGCAAAAAGCGTACGCTGTCACCGGATTTCCCGCGCGATCCTCAGGACGTTAATCGCTGGTTGAGTGATGCGGGCTTTGAGATTGAACAGCGTGCAGGCATTCGCGTGTTTTGTGATTACATGAAACCGCCACCGCCCGGCGTCGTCAAAAGCGTTGAAGAGATTATTGAGATGGAACGGCGCTACTGTCGTCAGGAGCCCTTTTTAAGTTTAGGGCGCTATATCCACGTGACCGCGCGCAAACCCAGGTAGAAGGATCAACTATGAGCGAATTTTCCCAGACGGTCCCCGAATTGGTGGCATGGGCGCGCAAGAATGACTTTTCACTTGCGTTGCCGGTAGAACGTCTGGCCTTTTTGCTGGCTATCGCCACCTTAAACGGTGAGCGCATGGACGGTGAAATGAGTGAGGGTGAACTGATCGATGCGTTTCGTCACGTCAGTAAAGCCTTTGAGCAAACCCATGAAACCGTGCAGGTGCGCGCCAATAACGCCATCAATGACATGGTGCGTCAACGCCTGCTCAATCGCTTTACCAGCGAGCTAACTGAAGGCCACGCGATTTATCGTCTGACGCCGTTGGCCATCGGCATTACCGATTACTACATTCGCCAGCGCGAGTTTTCCACGCTGCGCCTGTCAATGCAGCTGTCGATTGTGGCGCAGGAACTAAAACGCGCCGCCGATGCTGCTGAAGAAGACGGTGACGAATTCCACTGGCATCGCAATGTCTTTGCCCCGCTGAAATATTCCGTGGCCGAGATCTTCGACAGCATCGACATGACACAACGTCTGATGGATGAGCAGCAACAAGCGGTGAAAACCGATATCGCTGACCTGCTCAACAAAGACTGGCGTGCCGCGATTTCAAGCTGTGAACTGCTGCTGTCCGAAACCTCCGGCACATTGCGTGAACTGCAGGATACGCTGGAAGCAGCGGGTGACAAATTGCAGGCCAATCTGTTGCGTATTCAGGACGCTACGCTGAGCAGCCCGGATTTGGGCTTTGTCGATAAGCTGGTGTTTGACCTGCAAAATAAGCTGGACCGCATCATCAGTTGGGGTCAGCAGGCCATCGATTTGTGGATTGGCTACGACCGCCACGTGCATAAATTTATTCGTACCGCCATCGATATGGATAAGAACCGCGTCTTCGCGCAGCGTTTACGTCTTTCGGTGCAGAACTACTTCGATCAGCCCTGGGCGCTGACCTACGCGAATGCCGACCGTCTTTACGATATGCGCGATGAAGAGATGACGCTGCGTAATGATGAGGTGATGGGCGAACTGCCGCCAGAGATGGAGTACGAAGAATTTAATGAGATTCGCGAGCAGCTTGCCGCGATGATCGAAGAAGCATTGCAGATTTACAAGCTGGAGCAAAAGCCGCTCCATCTCGCGACGGTGATGCGCGATTATCTGGCGCAATACCCGCGTGCGCGTCACTTTGATTTGGCGCGTATCGTCATCGATCAGGCAGTACGCCTCGGTGTCGCCGAAGCTGATTTAGCCGGTCTGCCGGCAGAATGGCAGACTATTAATGATTACGGAGCCAAGGTGCAGGCACATGTCATCGACAAATATTGAACAAGTGATGCCAGTTAAACTGGCGTTGGCACTGGCAAACCCGATTTTCCCGGCGCTCGATAGCCATTTACGCGCGGGACGCCACATTGGTATTGAAGAGCTGGATAATCACGCTTTTCTGATGGATTACCAGGAGTACCTGGAAGAGTTTTATGCGCGCTACAACGTTGAGCTGATGCGCGCGCCGGAAG
This sequence comes from Pantoea sp. SM3, assembly GCF_000963995.1. Classification (NCBI taxonomy): domain Bacteria; kingdom Pseudomonadati; phylum Pseudomonadota; class Gammaproteobacteria; order Enterobacterales; family Erwiniaceae; genus Pantoea; species Pantoea sp. SM3. The sequence continues at coordinate 117,470 of NZ_JZRD01000033.1, read as the reverse complement.
GTTTCTTCTATTTGCGTCCACGTTCAACCACACTGATTCCGCGCTCGGTGCTGTCCGAGCTGGATATGATGGTCGGCAAGATCCTGTGTTACCTCTACCTCAGCCCGGAGCGTCTGGCTAATGAGGGGATTTTCACCCAGCAGGAATTGTATGACGAACTGCTGTCACTGGCGGATGAGAGCAAACTGCTCAAGCTGGTGAACCAGCGTTCGACCGGCTCTGACCTGGATCGTGCCAAGCTGCAGGAAAAAATGCGTGCTTCAATCAGCCGCCTGCGCCGCTTAGGTATGGTGTGGTACATGGGCAACGACAGCAGCAAGTTCCGCATCATGGAGTCGGTGTTCCGCTTCGGTGCGGATGTGCGCAGCGGTGATGATGCACGTGAAGCACAGCTGCGTCTGATCCGCGATGGCGAAGCCATGACGCTGGAGAACAAAGCCGCGGCCAATGAGAGTGATGATGCAGATAACGACAATGACGTTGAAAGTGATGCGAATGATAACGCGGAGGATGAACAGGAATGATTGAACGCGGTAAGTTTCGTTCGCTAACGCTGATCAACTGGAACGGCTTCTTTGCGCGTACCTTTGATCTCGATGAGCTGGTGACCACACTCTCCGGCGGTAACGGTGCCGGTAAATCAACCACCATGGCGGCTTTTGTCACGGCACTGATCCCCGATCTCACCTTGCTGCACTTCCGTAACACCACCGAAGCGGGGGCGACCTCTGGCTCACGCGATAAAGGTCTGCACGGTAAACTGCGCGCAGGTGTCTGTTATGCGGTGCTGGATGTGGTCAACTCGCGCCATCAGCGCGTGGTGGTCGGCGTGCGTCTGCAACAGGTTGCCGGACGCGACAAGAAAGTCGATATCAAACCGTTCAGTATTCATGGTCTGCCGACCGATTCGCTGCCGACGGATATGCTGACTGAAATCCTTAACAGCCGCCAGGCGCGCGTATTACCGCTGGCGGAAGTGAAAGAACGCGTTGAAGCGCAGGAAGGCGTGCAGTTCCGTCAGTACAACTCGGTCACAGATTACCACGCCGTCCTGTTCGAGCTGGGCGTGGTGCCGCGTCGTCTGCGCACCGCCAGCGATCGCAGTAAATTCTATCGCCTGATTGAAGCCTCGCTATACGGTGGTATTTCCAGCGCCATCACCCGTTCCCTGCGTGATTATCTGTTGCCGGAAAATGGTGGCGTGCGTAAAGCCTTCCAGGATATGGAAGCCGCGCTGCGTGAAAACCGCATGACGCTGGAAGCGATTCGCGTCACGCAGTCCGATCGCGACCTGTTCAAGCATTTGATCTCTGAAGCCACCAGCTATGTGTCGGCGGATTATATGCGTCACGCCAACGAGCGCCGCATTCACCTCGACGGCGCACTGCAGTTACGTAATGAACTGTTCACCAGCCGTAATCAGCTGGCTTCCGAGCAGTATCGTCACATCGAAATGGCGCGTGAACTTTCTGAGCACAACGGTGCAGAAAGCGATCTGGAAACCGACTATCAAGGCGCCAGCGATCACCTGAATCTGGTCCAGACCGCCATGCGTCAGCAGGAGAAGATCGAGCGCTATGATGCCGATCTCGAAGAGCTGACCTATCGTCTGGAAGAGCAGAACGAAGTGGTGGCGGAAGCCCGCGAAGTGCAGGAAGAGAACGAAGCGCGTGCCGAAGCGGCTGAAATTGAAGTTGATGAGCTGAAAAGCCAGTTAGCCGATTTCCAGCAGGCACTCGATGTACAGCAAACCCGTGCCATCCAGTATCAACAGGCATTGCAGGCGCTGGAAAAAGCACGCGCGCATTGTCAGTTGCCCGATCTGACCATCGATAATGCGACGGAATGGCAGGAAACCTTCCAGGCACGCGAAGAAGAAGCCACCGAGCAACTTTTACGTCTGGAGCAGAAACTGAGTGTGGCCGAAGCGGCGCACAGCCAGTTTGAGCAGGCATTAGCGCTGGTGACCAGTATCGCCGGCGAAGTGAGCCGTCAGGATGCATGGCAAGTGGGGCGCGACTTATTGCGCGATGCCGCGAACCAGCGTCACCATGCCGATCAGCTCTCTTCGCTGCGCCTGCGTCTCAATGAGCTGGAAACGCGCCTGCGCGAGCAGCATGATGCCGAGCGCCTGTTAGCCGATTTCTGCAAGCGTCAAGGGCAACAGTACGATGCCGACGCGCTGGAAGGGCTGCAGCGCGAGCTGGAAGCACAGATTGAACAGTTGAACGAAAGCGTGTCCGATGCCGGTGAACGCCGCATGCTGATGCGCCAGGAACTGGAACAGCTGCGTGAACGCATCACTGCACTGACGGCACGTGCGCCGCATTGGCTGGCCGCGCAGGAAATCCTGACGCAGCTCAGCGAGCAGACCGGGCAAGAGCTGACCAACAGCCAGCAGATTACTGAGTTCATGCAGCAGTTGCTGGAACGTGAGCGCGAAACCACCGTTGAACGTGACAATGTGTCAGCACGCAAACGTGAAGTCGAGCAGCAGATCGAGCGTTTAAGTCAACCTGGTGGTGCGGAAGATGCTCGCCTGACGCAACTGGCAGAACGATTTGGCGGCGTACTGCTGTCGGAAATTTACGATGACGTTACGCTGGATGACGCACCGTACTTCTCGGCGCTGTATGGCCCATCGCGTCATGCGATTGTGGTACCCGATTTATCTCTGGTGCGTGAACTGTTGGATGGCCTGGAGGATTGCCCGGAAGATCTCTATCTGATTGAAGGGGATCCGCAGGCGTTTGATGACAGCGTCTTCAGTGTTGATGAGTTGGAAAACGCCGTGGTTGTGAAGGTGGCTGAGCGTCAGTGGCGCTACTCCCGCTTCCCGAAAGTGCCGCTGTTTGGCCGTGCTGCGCGTGAAAATCAGCTGGAACTGCTGAACAATGAACGCGACCAGCTGGCAGAACGGTTTGCCACTTTGTCCTTTGACGTACAGAAAACGCAGCGTTTGCATCAATCCTTCAGCCGCTTTATCGGTAGCCATTTAGCGGTGGCGTTTGATGAAGATCCTGAAGCGCTGATCCGCCAGTTGAACAGCCGTCGTGGCGAGCTGGAACGGGGGCTGGCACAACATGAAAATGATAACCAGCAGCAGCGTGCCCAGTTTGAGCAGGCTAAAGAGGGCGTCAGCCAGCTTAACCGCCTGCTGCCACGCGTGAATCTGCTGTTGGATGATTCACTTGGCGATCGCTGTGAAGAGATCCGTGAACGCGTCGAAGAAGCTCAGGAAGCGGCGCGCTTCCTGCATCAGCATGGCGCTAAAATCAGCAAGCTGGAGCCGCTGGTGTCGGTGTTGCAAAGCGATCCGCAGCAGCACGATCAGCTGGAGCGCGATTACCAGCAAGCACAGCAGCAGCAGCGTGATGCGCGTCAGCAGGCCTTTGCCCTGATGGAGGTGGTGCAGCGTCGCGCCCACTTTAGCTATGAAGATTCTGCCAGCATGCTGACCGGCAACAGCGATCTCAATGAAAAACTGCGCCAGCGTCTGGAGCAGGCGGAGGGTGAGCGCAGCCGTGCGCGTGAACGTCTGCGCGAACATCAGGCGCAGCTGACACAATATTCACAAGTGCTGGCATCACTGAAAAGTTCCTATGACGCCAAGCGCGACATGCTGAAAGAGTTGCAGCAGGAGATGCAGGATATCGGCGTGCATGCCGATGCCAGCGCCGAAGAGCGCGCCCGCGCCCGACGCGACGAACTGTATACCGCATTAAGCCATAACCGTGCTCGTCGTAATCAGTTGGAGAAACAGCTCACGTTCTGCGAAGCCGAAATGGACGGCCTGCAGAAGAAACTGCGCAAGCTGGAGCGCGATTATCATCAGATTCGTGAGCAAGTCGTCAGCGCTAAAGCAGGCTGGTGTACGGTGCTGCGTCTGGTGAAAGAGAACGGCATGGAGCGTCGCCTGCATCGTCGTGAGATGGCCTATCTGGGCGGAGATGAACTGCGTTCAATGTCGGATAAGGCATTGGGTGCACTGCGTCTGGCGGTAGCGGATAACGAACATCTGCGTGATGTACTGCGCATGTCGGAAGATCCAAAACGTCCAGAACGTAAAGTGCAGTTCTTTATTGCGGTGTATCAACATCTGCGCGAACGTATTCGTCAGGATATCATTCGCACTGACGATCCGGTTGAAGCCATCGAGCAGATGGAAATTGAGCTAAATCGTCTGACGGAAGAGCTGACAGCACGCGAGCAGACGCTGGCCATCAGTTCACGCAGCGCGGCGAATATCATTCGTAAAACCATTCAGCGTGAGCAGAACCGTATTCGCCAGCTGAACCAGGGCTTGCAGGCTGTGAGTTTTGGTCAGGTGCGCAGTGTGCGTCTGAATGTCAACGTCCGTGAAGCGCACTCCACGCTGCTCGATACCTTGTCTGAAGAGCATGAAGCGCATCAGGATCTGTTTACCAGCAATCGTCTGACCTTCTCCGAAGCGTTGGCAAAACTTTATCAACGTCTGAATCCACAGATTGATATGGGGCAGCGCACACCACAAACCATCGGTGAAGAGCTGCTCGACTACCGCAACTATCTTGAGATGGAAGTGGAAGTCAACCGTGGCTCCGATGGCTGGCTGCGCGCGGAGAGTGGTGCGTTGTCAACTGGTGAAGCGATCGGTACCGGTATGTCAATTCTGGTGATGGTGGTGCAGAGCTGGGAAGAGGAATCAAGTCGTCTGCGCGGCAAAGATATTTCGCCATGCCGACTGCTGTTCCTTGATGAAGCGGCACGTCTTGATGCCCGCTCCATCGCCACCCTGTTCGAACTGTGTGAGCGTCTGGAGATGCAGCTGGTGATTGCTGCGCCAGAGAACATCAGCCCGGAGAAAGGCACGACCTACAAGCTGGTGCGTAAAGTGTTTAACAACACTGAACACGTGCATGTGGTGGGGCTGCGTGGATTCTCGGCAGATCCTGTGCCAGCAAAACGCGACACGAGTGATATCGATTTAGAAACAGAAAATACCTGACGCTGAATCTGGTTAAAAAACAGCGCACCGTTTAATCTGTAAGCGGCATCTGCACACTGAGGCAGATGCCGTTTTTTATTTGTATACTCAACAATAAGAGTAAGGCTGTACATAGCGATAACAGGGCGCTGTGTCTTAGGTGAGAAGGGGGCAGGGATGTGGCTGAATAGAAGAAGCAGAATGAATCGTGCGGTACTCGCACTCAGTGTTTCACTGGTATTGTCGCCGCTGGCCACCAGCCATGCCGCGATCATTGCCGCTTTACCCGGAACGTCACATAGCGCCATGTCAGTGGCGGCGAGTCAGCATCAAATTCAGCAGGCTTTTAGCCCCAGTCAGCAACCTTTCTATCTGCCGGGATTAGCCGGTATCTACGCCGCGCGTAATATGGCGCCACTCTGGCAGGATCAGCAAGCGGTGCAGGCATTCCAGCAACAGCTGGCGGAAGTGGCGCTTTCTGGTGTCCAGCCACAGTTTACCCGTTGGGTTGAATTACTGACGAATCCCACGATTACCGGCATGGCGCGCGACATCGTGCTGAGCGATGCCATGTTGGGCTATTTGCAGTTTGTCGCCAATGTGCCGACGCAGGGTGAAACCTGGTTGTACAGCAATGTCCCCTACAAACTGACGATGCCGGGCGTTGCTGCCATTAACCAGTGGCAGAATGCGGTGAACGGTGGTGGCAGTCGCGCGTTTGTCATCTCGCTGGCACCGCAGCATCCGCAATATGCGCCGATGCACAGTGCACTCAAAGCGCTGCTGACCGATAACCGCCCATGGCCGCAACTGCGCGACAGCGGCACGCTCCGCCCCGGCCAAATCAGCAACGATGTGCCTGCGCTGAGAGAGATTTTGCAGCGGACCGGCATGCTGACTGCCGCAACGCACAGCAGCACACCGACCCCAGCTGATGATGCCGTGCCGACAGCACCTGTGCCGGTCAGCCAGAGCAATCAGCCGATCGCGGTGAGCCCTTCGGCGGCCAGCGTCAATGATTTGTCTGCGCAGGCACCTGCGGCAACCGGTAACGTCGTGGCGAGTTCGACTCCTGCTGGCGACAATGTGTATGACGCCGCGCTGGTGGAAGGGGTAAAACGCTTCCAGCACTGGCAAGGTCTGGCGGATGATGGGGCGATAGGCCCTCGCACGCGTGAGTGGCTGAATGTGTCACCGCAGATGCGCGCATCGTTGCTGGCACTGAATATCCAGCGCCTGCGTCTGCTGCCGGATGATATGCATAACGGCATTATGGTGAACATCCCCAACTATTCGCTCACCTATTACAACAACGGTGCCACGATTTTGTCATCGCGGGTGATTGTCGGTCGTCCCGATCGTAAAACGCCACTGATGCGCAGTGCGCTGAACAATGTGGTGCTCAATCCACCGTGGAATGTGCCTACTACGTTAGTGCGTCAGGATATCGTGCCGAAGGTCAAACAAGATCCCGGATACCTCTACAAGCACGGCTATACCTTACTGTCGGGCTGGAGTGCGGATGCGGAGGTGATCGATCCGTCGATGATTGACTGGCATATGGTTTCTGCAGCCAGTTTCCCGTATCGCATTCGTCAGGCGCCTGGGGCGATGAACTCGCTGGGTCGTTATAAGTTTAATATGCCGAGTTCCGATGCCATCTATTTGCACGACACGCCTAACCACGGGTTGTTCCAGCGCGATATTCGCGCACTGAGCTCCGGTTGTGTGCGCGTGAATAAGGCCTCTGAACTGGCCGACCTGCTGCTGCAGGATGTGGGCTGGAATGACAGCCGCATCACCGACACGCTGAAACAGGGCGACACGCGCTACGTGCCGATTCGCCACCGCATCCCGGTCAATCTCTACTACTTAACCGCATGGGTCGCGGCGGATGGACAGCCGCAGTATCGTACAGATATTTACAATTATGATAACCCTGCGCGTTCTGGTAGCCAGGTTTTGTTAAAAGCAGGAAAACTTCTCCTCTAGTCATTGATTTGCCAGTTTTCACCTCTCTTCGATAAGACCAGTACCCGTCGCAAAATTTCGGTTTTGCGCGGGTTTTGGTCATTCTGTGACACATTGCGGGTTGACTGACCTCCAGGCTGCGGTTACTGTTCGGCCTTGTGTACTTTTTACACATTTTTTTGTCGCTTTAGATTAGGTAAACCCGCTACATGGCTAATTTTGATTCCCAACGTCGTCGATTACTCCTGATTGGAGGCGCAGCGGCAGGTTTGTCTCTGCTTCCTGGTTCAGCGCTGGCTTCGCTTTCCACCTCGCGCCCCCGAGTATTGACGCTTAATAACCTTCACACCGGTGAAACCCTTAAAACGGAGTTTTTTAACGGCAAGAGTTATGACAAGGATGAGTTAGCCCGCTTAAATCACTTCTTCCGTGATTACCGCGCCAATCAGGTGAAACACATCGATCCGCATCTGTTTGATCAGCTTTATCGTTTACAGATGGTGCTCAACACCCGCAAACCGGTGCAGCTGATCTCAGGCTACCGTACACTGGCCACTAACAACATGCTGCGCGAATCGGGTCCTGGCGTGGCCAAACACAGCTATCACACCAAAGGGCAGGCGATGGATTTCCACATTGAGGGGATTTCATTGAGCAATGTTCGCAAAGCGGCGTTATCTATGCGCGCCGGTGGTGTAGGATATTACCCGCGCAGCAACTTCGTACACATAGATACCGGGCCTGCAAGGCACTGGTCCTGATACCGGCAGCGCTGCGTGTGTCGGTCATGGAGCGCTATGAATTACCACATTATTCCGGTTACGGCCTTTTCTCAGAACTGCTCGGTTATCTGGGATGACGAAACCCAGCAGGCGGCGCTGGTTGATCCCGGCGGTGATGCAGAGACCCTTATTGCCGTATTGGCTGAACGGGGATTAACGCCTGCACAAATTCTGCTGACACATGGTCATCTTGATCATGTGGGGGCTGCTGCTGAACTCGCCGCACATTATCAAATTCCTATTGTTGGCCCTCACAAGCTGGATGCGTTCTGGCTGGATAATCTGCCAACGCAAAGCCGCATGTTTGGCCTGCCGGAATGTGCGCCACTGGCGCCGGATCGCTGGCTGGAAGAGGGCGAAACGGTGCAGGTTGGGAATGTCACGCTGGAAGTGCTGCTTTGCCCGGGCCATACGCCGGGACACATTGTTTTCTTTGACCGGGCTGGGCGCTTATTGATATCAGGCGATGTGATTTTCAATGGCGGTGTCGGACGTACCGATTTCCCGCAGGGCAGCCACAGCGATTTAATCAATGCGATTAACACTAAGCTGTTACCGCTGGGTGATGATGTGACCTTTGTGCCGGGCCACGGCCCGATTTCCACCTTGGGTCGGGAGCGCATCAGTAATCCGTTCCTGCAATGAAAAAATGGGCCATTAAGGCCCATTTCTCATGCTACTGACTTGTTCAGAGTACAGCGACAATCGCTTCACAGAGCGCAGACATATTGTCTGGCGTCATCCCAGCCACGTTCACACGACCAGAATTAACGGCATAAACGCCGAACTCGTCACGCAGGCGCACAACCTGATCTTTGGTCAGGCCGCTAAACGAGAACATGCCGTTCTGCTTAATGATAAAGCTGAAGTCCTGTTTCGCGCCTTTCTCTGCCAGGGTATTCACAAACAGCTGACGCATGCGCTGGATGCGCTGACGCATGTCTGTCAGCTCCTGCACCCAGATGGTACGCAGCGCGTCGTTACCGAGGATAGTGGCGACCACAGCGGCACCGTGTGACGGTGGGTTAGAGTAGTTAGCACGGATGCTGTATTTCACCTGGCTAAAGGCGGTTTTCGCCACATCGCTGTTGGCGGCAACCAGCGTCAGTGCACCGACACGCTCGTTGTACAGGCCAAAGTTCTTGGAGTAAGAGCTGGCAACGATCAGCTCCTGATGAGACGCGGCGAAAATACGCAGGCCTTCGGCATCTTCATCCAGGCCACGTGCAAAGCCCTGGTAAGCGAAGTCGAACAGTGGCAGCCAACCCTTTTCCTGCGACAGCTTCGCCAGCTGTTGCCATTGGTCCGCGGAAGGGTCGACGCCAGTCGGGTTGTGGCAGCAGCCGTGGAACAGCACGACATCACCGGCTTTGGCTTCCTGCAACGACGCGACCATGCCTGCGAAATCGAGGCTATGGTTGGCTGCATCGTAGTACTGGTAATCACAGACTTCCAGACCCGCCGCGTTGAATACGTTTTTGTGGTTCGGCCAGCTAGGGTTGCTCACCCACACGCGCTTCACATTGGTCTGCGTCGCAAGGAAATCCGCAGCGACGCGCAACGCACCGGTGCCGCCTGGCGTTTGTGCTGTGCACGCGCGGCCCGCTGAAATCAGCGCGCTCTCTTTGCCGAACAGCAACTCCTGAGTGCAGCGAGCAAAATCGGCCAGGCCATCGATGCTCAGGTAATTTTTGGTGGTTTCATTTTCCAGCAGATACTGCTCAGCTTTTTTAACACTGGTGAGTACCGGTGTTTTACCGGTTTCATCTTTATAGACACCAATGCCAAGGTTGATTTTATTCGGGCGGTCGTCGGCGCGAAACAGGTCAGCCAGTCCCAGAATAGGATCGGCGGGTGCGGCAGAGATCGATTCAAACATGAGTCAGTTCCGTTTGGGTGAACTTTAGCGAAATGAGCTATCAGGTTAGCGTCAGATGATACGCTTGCCAACCGCTGACATAAAAAAGAAATAAGCCGCGTGTATAAAGTAGTGGCGCTAATTGAGAAGCTGATCACTGAAAAGCAAAACGGAGCCCGAAGGCTCCGTTTTTAGGCGTTACGCAATGCTAATCGGGTGATTAGAACTGGTAAACCAGACCAACAGCTACAACGTCGTCGGTAGCGATACCCAGCGGGTTGTCATCATTCAGCTGGTTGATTTTGTAATCAACGTAGGTCGCCATGTTTTTGTTGAAGTAGTAAGTTGCGCCAACATCGATGTATTTAACCAGGTCAGCATCGCCGATACCTTCGATGTCTTTGCCTTTAGACTGGACATAAGCGATGGATGGACGCAGACCGAAGTCGAACTGGTACTGAGCTACAACTTCGAAGTTCTGTGCTTTGTTAGCGAAAGCAGAGAAATCACCTGAGCTGATTGGAGTTGAGTTACGGGTTTCACCGTACATCGCTGCCAGGTAGATGTTGTTAGCGTCATATTTCAGAGCAGTTGCCCAGTTTTCAGCGCGTTTACCTGCACCAACACCTGTGAGTACATTGGTGTTTGTGTCAGTATTACGTACTGTTCCTGCAGCCTGGTCGTTAGTACGGTCGCTGCTGCTATAAGCTGCTGCGAAACCTACACCAATTGGAGAGGTGTAAGAGGTAGACAGGCCATAGCCGTCACCATTTGCACGACGGATGTCAGAACGGTCATTTTTGCCTTGGTACTGTACTGCGAAGTTCCAACCGTCGACCAGACCGAAGAAGTTGGTGTTACGGTAGGTCAGCAGACCGGTGCTACGACCGTTCATGAAGTTATCTGAGTAACCAGAGTCACCACCGAATTCAGGCAGAACGTCAGTCCAGCCAATTGCGTCGTATACAACGCCGTAGTTACGACCGTAGTCGATTGAACCTGCATCGCCGAATTTCAGACCCGCGAAGCCCAGACGGGTTTTGTTGCCGTCTTGTGCATCAGAACCTTCAGAGTTATTAGCCTGAACGTTGTATTCCCACTGGCCGTAACCGGTCAGCTGGTCGTTAATCTGGGTTTCACCCTTGAAGCCGAAGCGAACATAAGTCTGGTCGCCATCGCTACCAGAATCATCAGAGAAGTAGTGCAGACCAACAGCTTTACCGTACAGGTCCAGTTTGTTGCCATCTTTGTTATAAATTTCTGCTGCGTTTGCTGCGCCGGCAGCTAACAGAGCAGGGATAACCACTGCAAGAATGTTGCGCTTCATCATTTTTTATTACCCTCATTGGAGTTATTTGGACATCTGCCACTGCCGTCAAGAAACCTTTACGGGAACCTTGAAAGAAGTTTGATGTCTCCTGTGTCTGCACGCATCTTTCCATCACAGGGTTGCTATTTCTAGCCCGAAAATGATTCAAATCTCGCAATTACGTATCAAAAAGAAATTATGTATTACAATTTGTAAAATATCGGGAACTTTGTGAGAGAACTCTAAATTTACAAAAATAAAAAAAGGCCGGCTATGCCGACCTCGTTATATATATGAATTACTTATATTTAATCGCGAATTTTAGAAATTAGCGTTGCGCGGAGTACGAGGGAAGGGGATAACATCCCTTACATTTTGTACGCCGGTGACATAGGCGATTAATCGTTCGAAACCTAATCCGAAACCAGCATGTGGCACGGTGCCGTAACGGCGCAGGTCACGATACCACCAGTAATCTTCTTTGTTCAGACCCATTTCAGCCAGACGTGCATCCAATACATCCAGACGCTCTTCACGCTGTGAACCACCGATGATTTCACCAATGCCCGGCGCCAGAACATCCATTGCCGCCACGGTCTTACCATCTTCGTTCATACGCATATAGAACGCTTTGATATCTTTTGGATAATTCTTCACCACCACTGGGGCTTTGAAGTGCTTCTCGGCCAGGTAACGTTCATGTTCGGAAGAAAGATCCACGCCCCAGGACACTGGGTTTTCGAATGTCTGGCCGCTTTTCAGCAGAATGTCGACCGCATCGGTGTAGTCCACCTGCGCGAAATCGGTAGTGACAAAACGTTCTAAGCGCGCAATCGCATCTTTGTCTACGCGTTCTGCGAAGAACGCCATATCGTCAGCACGCTCTTCGAGTACGGCCTTGAACACATACTTCAGCATGGCCTCAGCCAGTGCAGCAGCATCGTCAAGGTTGGCGAAAGCGACTTCCGGTTCCAGCATCCAGAATTCCGCTAAGTGGCGGCTGGTGTTGGAGTTTTCGGCACGGAAGGTTGGGCCAAAGGTATAGACTTTTGACAGCGCACAGGCATAGGTTTCGGCGTTCAGCTGACCAGACACGGTCAGGAAGGCTTCTTTACCAAAGAAGTCTTTATCGTAATCGACTTTGCCTTGCGGATCGCGCGGCAGGTTTTCCATGTCCAGCGTAGAAACACGGAACATCTCGCCCGCACCTTCCGTATCGGATGCAGTGATCAATGGGGTGGACACCCAGAAGTAGCCATTTTCATGGAAGAAGCGATGCAGCGCCTGTGCCAGGGTATGACGTGTGCGTGCCACAGCACCGACCAGGTTGGTGCGCGGACGCAGGTGTGCGACTTCACGCAGATATTCAATACTGTGGCGCTTCGCGGCCATCGGATAAGTGTCCGGATCATCCACCCAGCCAGTGACTTCCACTTTGGTCGCTTGCAATTCGAATGCCTGGCCTTCGCCCGGAGATTCCACCACTTTACCGGTGACAATCACTGAACAGCCTGTGGTCAGACGCAGCACTTCATCCTGATAATTATTCAGAGAATTATTGACGACGGCCTGAACGGGATTAAAGCAGGAACCGTCATAAACGGCGATAAAGGAAAGACCGGCTTTGGAATCTCTTCGGGTACGCACCCAACCACGTACGGTGACTTCACTGTCAACCGCGACACGGCCGTGCAGTACATCCGCTACAGGCACTACGCTCATAAATATCTCTCTATATATAGAAGTGGATAAAAGCCCCATTTCGGGGTTTTGCTATGTTACTTGCGAGCCATCAGGAAACAAGCAATTTTGCAGGGGGGAAGGGGAGATTTGTTGTGAAAGCGCAGGGTGCGAACACCCTGCATCAATGATTAGCTGGCTCTTTTCACCAGAGGAAGGTCGAACGCCTTGCGCAGGGCGCGCACGAAGGCTTTGTCCTGGCAGATGGTTTTACCTGGGCTGTCAGACAGTTTCGCCACCGGTTTGCCGTTACAGCTCACCAATTTGATCACGATGTTAAGCGGCGTCACGCCGGGGATATCGCAGGTGAGGCGGGTGCCGATGCCGAATACCACGTTGGCGCGTTGGCCAAAGTGGCGATAGAGCGCCAGCGCTTTGTCCAGATTGAGGTTGTCGGAGAACACCAGCGTTTTGCTTTTGGGATCAATATCCAGACGCTGATAGTGGGCAATCGCCTTTTCGCCCCATTCCACCGGATCGCCGGAATCATGGCGTAAGCCCTGATAACGATGTGCAAAACCAGGACCGAAATCACGCAGGAAAGCATCCATGGTGATGCAGTCTGTCAACGCGATACCGAGTTGGTCATCATATTCATCCAGCCAGGATTGCAGCGCCGCACGTTGGCTGTTGGCCAGCACCGGGCTAATTTGTTGATGCGCCTGGAACCATTCATGTGCCTGAGTGCCCACAGGGTTGAGCTGTAAGCGGCGCGCCAGATCATAGTTACTGGTGCCCACCAACCACGGGAACTCGGCTTTCAGGGTCGCGACGATCGTTTCCTGTACGTTTTTTGAGTAACGACGGCGTGTGCCGAAATCCATCAGCTGGAAGCGCGACATATCGAGATCGCCAACCTGTTCACGGAACGTCACCAGTTTTTGCTGCAGATGAGCCACCGCGTGCTCTACGCCAATGTCCGGTGTGCGATGGCGATGCACCACTTCACTGATCAGCGCCAGCAGCGGGACTTCCCATAAAATCACTTCGCGCCATGGCCCGCTGATTTGAAGGGCCAAACGGCCATTCTCATTGCGTACGTTGACCTGAGAAGGATCAAAGCGGAATTGGCGCAGCCAGTTGAGGTAATCGGATTCAAAGAAAGGTAAGCCACTGAGGTAGTTATATTCGTCGTCGCTCAGGGCGAGGGAGGGCAGTGTATCGAGTTGCGCGCGAATCTCATCGGCATACTGGCCGAGCAATTCATCGCCGCGACAACGAAATTCTGCCGTTACCGGGACATCGTAGTAACGATGATAAACGGCCTGCTGCATATGAAGCTTATACGCATCGGTATCAAGCAGCGTGGTCAAAATCGGGGAAGCATGTCCAGTCATGGTGCGTTTCAGCATCCTCTTCCGCGGAGCAGAGCCCGGTGTCAACAAAGTCATAAAGACGCAGGAGTATAAAACAGTAACGACCGCGATCACACCATAATTGCGGGTGGCAGGTCGAGGGTCATTTGTGCCATTGTTAATGAATTGTAGACTTTTCAGCAAAGGCACGCATTGTGCGTGGCAACGAAGACGCAACCCGCTTAGACTTTGACGGGTAGACATTTCAACGATGCGAGAAGGACTTATGACGCAACAGCCGCAAATTAAATATCGCCACGACTATCGTGCGCCCGATTACACCATCACTGATATTGACCTGACTTTTGACCTCGATGCGGCTTCCACGCGCGTGACCGCCGTCAGTCAGGTGAAGCGTCTCGGTGCTGCGGATGCCGAACTGCGTCTTGATGGCGAAGATCTTACGCTGATCTCGCTGGCAGTGGATGGCACCCCGTGGTCACACTATCGTGAGGAAGAAGGTGCGTTGGTGTTAAGCCAGCTGCCGGAGAACTTTACGCTGACCCTCATTAATGACATCCATCCAGACAAAAACACCGCGCTGGAAGGGCTCTACAAGTCGGGTGATGCGCTCTGCACCCAGTGTGAAGCGGAAGGTTTCCGCCATATTACCTGGTATCTGGACCGCCCGGATGTGCTGGCGCGCTTTACCACCACGATTATTGCAGATGCTGCGAAATATCCGTTCTTGCTGTCAAATGGCAACAAACTGGAGAGCGGTCGTCACGGGGATGGTCGTCACTGGGTGAAGTGGCAGGATCCGTTCCCGAAACCTTGCTACCTGTTTGCCTTGGTGGCCGGTGACTTTGATGTGCTGCGTGATAGCTTTACCACGCGCTCAGGGCGTGATGTGGCGCTGGAGATCTTTGTCGATCGTGGCAATCTCGATCGTGCCGACTGGGCGATGACGTCACTCAAAGCCAGCATGAAATGGGATGAAGAGCGCTTCAATCTCGAATATGACCTCGATATCTTCATGATCGTCGCGGTGGATTTCTTCAATATGGGCGCGATGGAGAATAAGGGCCTCAACGTCTTTAACTCCAAATATGTGCTGGCGAAAGCCGAGACCGCGACCGACAAAGATTACCTCGGCATTGAAGCGGTGATTGGTCACGAGTACTTCCATAACTGGACTGGAAACCGCGTCACCTGTCGAGACTGGTTCCAGCTAAGCCTGAAAGAGGGCTTAACCGTGTTCCGTGACCAGGAGTTCAGTTCTGATCTTGGCTCGCGTGCGGTGAACCGCATTGACAACGTACGTGTGATGCGCGGCGCGCAGTTTGCTGAAGACGCCAGCCCAATGGCGCACCCGATCCGCCCGGATCAGGTGATCGAGATGAACAACTTCTATACCTTGACCGTTTACGAGAAAGGCTCTGAAGTGATTCGTATGATGCATACCTTACTCGGTGAAGAGAATTTCCAGAAAGGCATGCAACTTTACTTTGAGCGTCATGATGGCAGTGCCGCGACCTGCGACGATTTTGTGCAGGCGATGGAAGATGCCTCCAATGTTGATCTGTCACAGTTCCGTCGCTGGTATAGCCAGGCCGGTACGCCGGTGCTGACGGTGCGTGACGACTACAATCCTGAGCTGGAGCAGTACACGCTGCATGTGACACAACACACGCCACCAACGGCCGAGCAGAAAGAGAAGTTGCCGCTGCATATCCCGTTGGATATCGAACTGTACGACAACGAAGGCAAGGTGATTCCGCTGCAGCATAACGGCCATCCGGTGCATCATGTGCTGAATGTCACCGAGGAGTTCCAGACCTTTATTTTCGATAACGTGCACTTCCAGCCAGTACCGTCACTGCTGCGCGAATTTTCTGCGCCGGTGAAGCTCGACTATAAATGGAGCGATGCGCAGCTGACGTTCCTGATGCGTCACGCCCGCAATGATTTCTCGCGCTGGGATGCTGCGCAAAGCCTGCTGGCCACCTACATTCGCCTGAATGTGGCACGCCATCAGCAGGGACAGCCGCTGTCGTTACCGTTGCACGTGGCGGATGCCTTCCGCGCAGTATTACTGGAAGAACAGAGCGATCCGGCGTTAACAGCACTGATTTTATCGCTGCCCTCCGAGAATGAAATCGCGGAGCTGTTTGAGGTGATCGATCCTCAGGCGATTTCTGCAGTGCGTGCCGCGCTGGTACACGCGCTGGCAAACGAACTGAGCGATGAATTGTTTGCTGTGTATCTGGCAAACCAGAGCCAGGAATACAAGGTGGAGCATACAGAGATTGGCAAGCGCGCACTGAAAAATGTCTGCCTGAGCTATTTGGCGTTCGCCGATGCAGAGCAGGCGGATAAGTTAGTGCAGGCGCAGTATCAGCAGGCCACCAATATGACGGATGCACTGGCCGCGCTCTCAGCAGCAGTGGCAGCGCAGTTGCCGTGTCGTGAAGCCTTGCTGGCCGCGTATGACGAGCGCTGGCATCAGGATGGCCTGGTGATGGACAAATGGTTTGTGCTGCAAGCCACCAGCCCGGCGGACAACGCATTGAGCAAGGTGCGTGAACTGCTCAATCACCGTTCTTTCACCATGGGTAACCCGAACCGCATTCGTTCACTGATTGGGGCTTTTGCGGCCGGCAACCCAGCAGCGTTCCACGCCAAAGACGGCAGTGGTTATCAGTTCCTGGTGGAGATGTTGACCGATCTCAACACGCGTAATCCGCAAGTGGCGGCGCGTATGATCGAGCCATTGATTCGTCTGAAACGTTATGATGCCGGTCGTCAGGCATTGATGCGTCAGGCGCTGGAAACGTTAAAAGGGCTGGATAAGCTGTCGGGCGATCTGTACGAGAAGATCACCAAAGCGTTGAACGCCTGATAAGATAAAAGCCGCATCACAATGATGCGGCTTTTGCTGAACTCACTGCCACTTTCTCTGGTTGCGTGGAGTGGCAGTGGCACTATCCCGATCGACTTCGACTTCGACTTCGACTTCGACTTCGACTTCGACTTCGACTTCGACTTCGACTTCGACTTCGACTTCGACTTCGACTTCGACTAACGCTGCTGGGCGAATTTTAGCGGCTGCTCTGCCGAACTGCGCTTCATCACACGATCCAGCACTTCTGCTTCCAGTTCCGCCAGTCGCGCCGATCCACGTCGACGTGGTCGCGCGAGGTCCACGGTTAAATCCAGCCCAATGTGCCCCTCTTCAATCAGCAATACGCGATCGGCCATCGCCACTGCTTCACTGACATCATGGGTGACCAGCAACACCGTGAAGTTATGTTGTTGCCATAGCGATTCAATCAATCCCTGCATCTCAATACGCGTCAGTGCATCCAGCGCACCCAGGGGTTCATCCAGCAGCAACAAACCCGGTCGATGAATCAACGCGCGAGCCAGCGCCACACGCTGCTTTTGCCCACCCGATAGCGCCGCTGGCCACTCGTTAGCGCGATCGGCTAAACCTACCGCCTCCAGTGCTTCCAGCGCGGCAGCCCGCCATTCACGCCCTTTCAAACCCAGACCCACATTATCGATAACTTTTTTCCACGGCAGCAGACGCGCATCCTGGAACATGAGGCGCGTGTCTTCGCGTGCTTGCGCTAACGGTGCAGTGCCTGCCAGCAGCTCACCGCGCGAAGTGGATTCCAGTCCCGCCAGCAGGCGCAGCAGGGTGCTTTTACCGCATCCGCTGCGACCCACTACTGCAACAAACTGACCTGCCGGGATATGCAGATTGATGTTGTTGAGGATGGTGCGATCACCATATTGCTTGCTGACGCCGTTAACGCCAACCGGGGTGCCGCTGTTCAGACGCGACGGGCTTAACGTTGCGTTGCTCATGCGTTCTCCTTCAATTGATAAGCCGGATGCCAGCGCAACCATACGCGCTCCAGCAGTTGAGCGGCGACATCGGCCAGTTTGCCGAGCAGCGCATAGAGAATGATGGCGACCACCACCACATCGGTTTGCAGAAACTCACGTGCATTCATCGCCAGATAGCCAATGCCAGAGTTGGCCGAAATAGTTTCAGCCACGATCAGCGTCAGCCACATCAGGCCCAGCGCAAAGCGCACGCCGACCATGATCGAGGGCAGCGCACCCGGCAGAATCACCTGAATAAACAGACTCCAGCCAGAAAGACCATAACTGCGCGCCATCTCCACTAGACCGCGATCGATATTACGGATACCGTGATAAGTGTTGAGGTAAATCGGGAATAAGGTGCCAAGCGCTACCAGGAAAATCTTGGCTGACTCATCGATGCCAAACCACAGGATCACCAGCGGGATCAATGCCAGATGCGGCACGTTGCGCAGCATCTGCACTGAGGTATCCAGCAAACGTTCACCCACGCGTGAGGTGCCGGTGATCAAGCCAAGCACCAAGCCGATCGAGCCGCCAATGGCAAAGCCAATCGCCGCACGCCAGCCACTGATGGCGAGGTTTTGCCACAATTCACCACTCACCGTCAGCTTCCAGAACGTAATAATGATGTTTTCCGGTGAGGGCAGAATACGTGTTGAAAGCCAGCCCACCTGAGAGGCGAGCTGCCACACCGCCACCAGCAGCACCGGTAAGGCCCAGGGCAGCAGGGCATTACTCAGCTGTTTTTGAAACTTTGCCATCCTGAACTCCTTAGCTCTGAGACACTTTCTGTGGGGTGAAATCGTTGGCAACCGCTTCACCGTGCGCTTGCACCACTCGAGGTTTCGGCACTTCAGGGATAGCCAAATCAAGGTGTGGGAACAGCAGCTCACCGACACGATAGGCCTCTTCAAGATGCGGGTAGCCTGAGAGAATAAAGGTCTCGATGCCGAGGTCGCTGTACTCCTGCATACGTGCAGCCACGGTTGGGCCATCGCCCACCAGCGCAGTACCGGCACCGCCACGCACCAAACCCACGCCTGCCCACAGGTTCGGGCTGATCTCCAGTTTGTCACGACGGCCACCGTGCAGCGCGGCCATGCGCTGCTGACCGACAGAATCGGTACGGGCAAAGGCCGCTTGCGCTTTGGCAATGGTGGCATCGTCGAGATGAGCAATCAGGCGATCCGCTGCCTGCCAGGCCTCTTCATTGGTTTCGCGCACGATGATGTGCAGACGAATGCCGAAGCGCACTTTACGGCCCTGCGCAGCCGCTTTGGCACGCACTTGATCAATTTTCTCTTTGACTAATGCCGGGGGCTCGCCCCAGGTGAGATAAACATCGACCTGCTCAGCGGCGAGATCCTGCGCGGCATCGGATGAACCGCCAAACCACAGCGGTGGACGTGGCTGTTGCACCGGTTTGAACATCAGGCGTGCACCGCGCACTTTGACGTGTTTACCCTCGTAATCCACGGTTTCGCCTTCTGAAACGCGACGCCATACGCGGGTGAACTCCGCGGATTCTTCATAACGCTCGCGATGATCGAGGAACACGCCGTCACCCGCCAGCTCTTCAGGATCGCCGCCAGTGACCAGGTTAAACAGCGCGCGCCCGTTGGACAGACGGTCAAGCGTCGCGGCCTGGCGCGCTGCCTGCGTTGGTGAAATCACGCCCGGACGCAGCGCCACGAGGAAGCGCAAACGTTGCGTCACCGGAATCAGTGACGCGGCCACCAGCCAGGCATCTTCGCAGGAGCGACCGGTGGGAATCAGCACGCCACCAAAGCCAAGGCGATCGGCGGCCTGAGCAATCTGCTGCAGATAACCGTGATCGACAGGACGCGAACCTTCGGCGGTGCCAAGATAGTGCCCATCACCGTGGGTCGGGAGAAACCAGAATACGGATATGCTCATGATTCAATTCCTTATGGCTGGGCGGACTGTGGATGCCAGATGCGGTCAGTGATGTTCACTTTTACCGGCATCAGATGATTGGCATAAAACAGGTCGGCCGTTTGCTGTTGGGCCTGCGCAGTATGTGCGCTGACCGGCGTAATCGTGGTGGGTGGACGATGGTCGAGATAGCTGGCAATCACCGGCTTGGGTAAGCCCATCGCCTGTGCCAGCAGGTCGATGCTTTGGCCGCGTTGGCTGCGGGTCAGCGCGTCGGCATCACTAAAGGTTTGCAGCACTTGCTGGACAAATGGACCGTTGGCTTCGGCATATTTGCGTGTGGCTAAATAGAAGGAACCGGTCTGGTTGAGCTTGCTGCCATCAGCCAGCACGCGCACGTTGCCTTGCAGTAAGGCGGCAGAGTAGTAGGGATCCCAGATTGCCCAGGCATCAACGTCGCCCTGCTGGAAAGCGGCTCGCGCATCGGCAGGGGTCAGATAGGTGGGCTGGATATCTTTAAAACTCAGGCCGGCCTGCTCCAGCGCACGCAACAATAAGTTGTGTGAACTGGAGCCCTTCTGAAAGGCCACTTTATGGCCTTTCAAATCGGCAACACTCTGAATCGGGCTGTCTTTGGGCACCAGAATCACTTCAGCCTGAGGTTTCGGTGGCTCGGAACCGACATAAAGCAGATCCGCGCCTGCTGCCTGTGCAAACAGCGGCGGAATATCACCGGTGCTACCTAAATCAATGCTGTCGACGTTCAGCGCCTCCAGCATTTGCGGTCCTGCTGGAAATTCAATCCATTTGATCTGTGTGTGGGGGAAACGCTGTTCCAGCATCTGGTGAGATTTTGCTAACACCATGCTCACCGATCCCTTTTGATATCCCACGCGCAGCTGCGCCGGGGCATCAGCGGCATTAGCGTTGGCACTCAGCGCAATCAGCGCGGCAAAGGCCGGTAGCAGTAAAGCTGTAAACATCCTTTTCATGACTCTTCCTTTATACCGCTTGTGCGTAAGGTTGATGGCGGCGATGCAGTGCATGCCAGAATGTATCCAGCGCGTCGTCGATGCGATCGGCCAGCTGTGGATCCAGCTCTGGCTGGCGGTCGTAATTCACTATTTGCGTGTCGGTGGCAAACACGCCATGCAGCACTTCCTGGGCTTTTAGGGCATTCAATACCGGCTTGAGCGCGTAATCCACGGCCAGCAAATGGGATGCACTGCCGCCGCTGGCCAATGGCAACACCACCTTGTGTTCCAGGGCGCGTTCTGGCAGCAAATCAAGCAGGGTTTTCAACGCACCCGAAAATGACGCTTTATAAATGGGGGTGGCAACAATCAGTCCGTCTGCCAGCGCCAGGTCGGCTTTCAACGCGTTGAGGGCTGGGGAGTCAAAGCGTGCATAGAGCAGATCGTCTGCCTGGAAGTTGTGAATATTCCAGGGAATGACTTCAACACCGCGTGCTTCCAACGCGTGCTGGCACAGGCTGAGCAGTGCAGTAGAGCGCGATGGGAAGCGAGGGCTGCCCGCCAGCGTAATAACCCGCATGGTCACTCCTTATAACTTAAAGTTATTGATTATCTGATATTGAGAACTGATGTGTTCAATACTGGCAGAGCGCGTGCGCGGGTATAAATGATTTATCTGGCAATCAAAAGGCGGAAAATGCAAAAGGGTTCATCAGAGTAAAATAGAGGTGGCAGAGTTAGCGCTGACGAATTGCGAATAGTCCTAAAAGGTCACTTTACTACCATTGGGAATGATTACTAACAATGAATGAAACGACAACTCATCGTTGCATGAGAAAGATTATTTTCTGTGCGGATATCTGTAACGACAGTTACGTTTCGAAAAACCTGGACTGATGGACAAGTGAAAATAATGAAGTGAAGTCGCACAGTTGAAAAAGTGAAAAAAAATGAGATAAATCAATTGAGCGCTAAGGTCTGTTTACTTTTCATTTAACTTATCCCGCGTTGCGGGAGAGGGTTATCTATCTGTTTATATTTTATAGATAAGTATTCCCTGACATCTATTCGCACATAAAATGTGTAACTTTCCCTCATCAGATGCGACAAAAGTTAAAGGCATTAATGTGAGGTATGCATTATTTCATAAAGGAGTTAGCAGGATTGATGTATTGCTAATGGTTTAAATCTCTTAATTAATTTTTGGCCCTGTGAAACTAAAATCCTATCTGCTTAACTGATCCCGAAATAACAATCTGGCCGTTTACATTGCGTTTAACCTTTTAGCGCAATGCTTTTACACAGGCACTTCTTGCCAGTGGCATTTCATTTCTTTCAACCGTTTTCGGGAAAGGTTTATGTCTAAAATCCTGTTATCTATTATTATTCCTACCTATAACGTAGAGAATTATATTATCGAATGTGTTGACGCATTGCTTAAGCAAATTGATTCGCCCAATGAGATTATTATTGTTAATGATGGATCTACCGATGGCACGCTGGCGTTGGTCGAGCGGCATTACGCGCATTTGCCGCAAGTGAAAATCATCACCACGACAAATGGCGGCGCTGGACAGGCGCGTGATACAGGAATGGCGGCAGCCCAAGGGGAGTTCCTGTTTTTCTGCGATCCGGATGATATTGTTGCAGATGGCTTGGTGGCTGAACTGCAGCAGGTGTATCAGGCGCATCCCGAGACCGAACTGTTCTGCTTCAATTCGCAGATGTTTGAGGATCACCAACGCCAGGTTACACGTCCTAAAGTGCGGCATGAGATGTTCGGGAAACAGCCGTCCTCACAGGTGTTCTCGCGCCTGCTGCGCAACGGCAGTTACACGTCTGCTGCATGGAATTATGCAGTGAAAAAAAGTCTGGTGCAGCAGCATGGTTTGCGCTTTCGTGACCGGATTCATGAGGATCACCAATTCACCCTTTCGGCTTTCGTTCTCTCAAATCATGCGTGGGTAAGTCAGAAAGTGTATTACCACCAACGCGTGCGCAACGGGTCACTGACTAACAGCCGTAAGAGTCAGGAGTACTTCCAGCAACGGTACAATGCCTTTATGCAGGCCTACAGCACCCTGAAAATGGCTTTAAAGGACTCGCCATTAAAAAAGGAAATTGAGAAAGCCTATTTAATGCACTCTTTCCGCTTGATGATTTATCTCTCGTTGTACAATGGTACAGCCGTGCCGGAATATGTGATTAATGCCATTCGATTTTTAGGTGGGCAATTTGAGCCAGCCAATATCAAAGAGTGGTTGCTTATTCAGCGTCCGCATATGTTTATCCTGTTGCAGAATTTTAAAGTCGGAAGAGAGTTAAAACGAGCAGCATGATTCCTGTTTATTCCACTGAGTTTAAATAATTCTGTGGCAACAGTAGTAAGTGAAATGTAATAATTCGCTTCGGCAGCGATAAAAATGTTACCGATGATGAGCCATTCATGAAATTGTCATCCTTTCTTTTGTCGCATGCGAGAAGGGCAGGATACATATTTATTCCTGTGTGGAATTCATTAATCGGTCTTACCTAATGTGGGAAAAAACGCATTTTAGCACCAGTGCTGAAATTAAGAATAAGTCCGGTAGGCAGTTATGCTGTTCTGTGTCAGGCTCTATTTTTAGCGAATTTTCCCAGACGCCTCGATACTTATGTCAATTAAACGAAACGCCATCGCCAACTATGTTGGTCAGATTTACCTGACACTGTCGGGTATTCTGGTAGTACCGCTTTATATTCATCATTTGGGGATGGAAGCGTATGGTTTAGTCGGATTCTTTTCGATTCTGTTAACCTGGTTGCAATTGCTGGATGCCGGGGTATCCACCACTTTGATGCGTGAAGCGGCCCGCTATCGCGCTAATCAAACTGAGTTTATCTGGTTCCCCTCGTTATTTGCTGCGCTGTCGAAATTCTTCCTGATTTCAACTGTGGTGCTGGTGGTCATCGGTTGGGTGGCAACGCCGTGGATTGCCCATCACTGGCTGGACGCCCAGCATTTGCCGTCCTCGGATGTGGTTATCGCAGTAGCAATTATGGTGATTACCGCGGCCATTCGCTGGCGGACCAGCCCTTATCGCAGCGTTATTGTCGGCTTTGAACATCAGGTTTGGCTGAATGGCGTCAATCTGGTGATCGTCACACTGCGCACCTTTGGCGCCGTACTGGTTATCCAGCTGTTCTCTAATCCAGTATTGAGTTTCTTTATCTGGCAACTGTTGGTCTCGATTGCCGAAGCGGTGTGCCTGATTTACAAATGCTTCCAACTGGTGCCGGCCTCGGCGCGCAGGCAGAAGCATGAAAATCTTAAAGAAGTATTGAAGCCTTTTATTCGCTTTGCCCTTAGCGCGGCTTACGCCAGTGCAGTCTGGACATTTATTTCCCAGATCGACCGTCTGGTGCTGTCAAAAACATTGCCGCTGAGTGAATACGGCTCCTTTACCGTGGTGGCCACGGCCGCAACTGGCATTATTTTGCTGAGCAGCCCGATTATGCAGGCCATCGTGCCGCGCATGACCGGGATGAAAACCAAAAAAGAGGGTGATGACCAGTCGCTCGTGCTGTATCGCTATACCACCCAAGCGGTCGCGATCTTCATGGCCCCGCTCAGTATTACGATTGCCTGTTTCTCCGCGCCGCTGCTGTGGGCATGGACACAGAACCAGCAAGTGGTGAATGAGATGTCATTCGTGCTCAGTTTGTATGCGCTGGGCAGCGGAGTGCAGGCCATCTGCGGTTTGCTTTATCACCTGCAATACATCAACGGCAACCTCAAGCTTCACGTTAAAGGTTTCTCCTGTTTCGCCATTGTGCTGGTGCCACTCAACATCTTTGCCGCTCTTCATTTCGGTGCCCGTGGCACGGGCTGGCTGTGGTTAGGGCAAAATGTCTTCTATCTCTTCGGTTGGGCGTGGTTGGTGCATCGCCGTTTCACGCCAGGCATCCATTTTACGTGGTTGACGCGTGACGTAATGTTGGTGTGGGTGGTGGCTGGCGTGATGGCATGGCTCTGCTCGCTGTTGCCGATCAGTTGGGATCAAAATCGCTGGCTTAATCTGCTGTGGCTTGGATTGTTTGGCATGGTGAATTTGGGCGTGTGTTGTCTGCTACACAGTCTGGTGATTAAACGTCTGCATCTGCCGTTCAATAAGGGCTTTAATGTTGAGGAGAGAGAATGAGCGATCAGCGTACGAAAACGACCATCACGGTGATCATTCCTAACTGGAACTGTGCCCCCTGGCTGGAAGAAGCCATTGATTCGCTAGTGGGGCAATCTTCGCCGCCCGACCAGATTATTGTCATTGATGACGGATCCACCGATAACAGCGTGGAGCTACTCCAGCAGCTGGCTAAACGCTATCCGCAAATGACATTATTACAATCTCAGCGCGGCGGCGTGAGTGCTGCTCGTACGCGCGGACTGGAGATCGCCACGGGTGACTTCATCTACTTTATGGATGCAGATGATTTCGTCGGTAAAACGCTGTTTGCTGATTTTCAACGGGCCAAAGCGCAGCATCCAGAAATGGAATTATTCTGCTTTGGCGCCAAAATGTTTACTGATTTACCGCTCGGCCAGCGTCAGTATCAGCCGTTTCATCAGCGGAAGATGCAGGGGGCTTTCCCGGGGGGCAGCACAACGCTGCGCCACATGATGACTCATCAGTCAGCGCACCGCGTGTTATGGAGCAGCATCGTTTCTCGCCATCTTATCGAACGCGTAGGTGTGACGTTTTTGCCAATTCAAAACCATGAAGACGCTCCTTTTATGTTCGCGCTGTACATGCAGGCACAAGAAGTGGTGTTCTCTCACGAAAGCTATTACTACAAGCGATTTATGGTGACCTCGCTCTCACAACGAAAAGCGACGTTTTCATGGGTGGAAAACTACTTTATTGCGCGAGGTAACAGCGAGCGCTTCATGCAGGCGTGGGGATTGGCAGCGGATGAGTGGTTACTTGATCGTTATTACGAACCCGTGATGTACGGGTGCTTGATCGAGATGCGTAAAAATGACATTAATGTCCCGCAGGAGTGGCATGTTACCATTGACCAACTGATACGCAAAGTGACGGGCGAAAGTAAACGCATGAAACTGCAGTGGTACTATCCCACGCTCTACAACGGCCTGAAAGCGAGTCGCAGCCTGCTGGCGCGTTATACCGGTAAGCGCTGATTTCGATCAACTCCGCATCACCTGATTAAATTTACTTTTGCGCCAGAGGCCTTTACCATTCTGGCGCACAAATTTCCGTGCACCCGACTTCTTCGCTTCCGCCATTCAGGAGAGTGCATGTTATATCCTATCGTCCGGCCGGCGCTGTTTAAGCTCGATCCAGAGCGTGCGCACGAACTCACCTTTCAACAATTACGTTTTATCAGCGGAACGCCGCTGGAAGGACTGATTCGCCAGTCGCTGCCGTCACGCCCGGTGACCTGCATGGGATTGACTTTCCCTAACGCGCTGGGGCTTGCTGCAGGCCTCGATAAAAACGCAGAGTGCATTGATGCCTTTGGTGCGATGGGTTTCGGCTTCGTGGAAGTCGGGACGGTGACGCCACGTCCACAGCCTGGCAATGATAAGCCGCGCATGTTCCGTCTGGTGGAAGCGGAAGGGATTATTAATCGCATGGGCTTTAATAATCACGGCGTCGATCACTTAGTCGAGAACGTTAAAAAAGCACGCTTCAAAGGCATCCTCGGTATCAATATTGGCAAAAATAAAGATACGCCAGTGGAGCAAGGCAAAGACGATTATCTGATATGTATGGAAAAGGTGTATGCCCATGCCGGTTATATTGCCATCAATATTTCATCGCCAAACACACCTGGATTACGCACGCTGCAATATGGCGAAGCGCTGGACGATCTGCTTTCGGCGATCAAATTAAAACAAAAAGAGCTGCAGGAACGGCACCTTAAATATGTGCCGGTCGCGGTGAAGATCGCGCCGGATCTTTCTGAAGAAGAATTGATCCAGGTTGCCGACAGTTTGGTGCGCCATGAAATTGACGGTGTCATTGCCACGAATACCACGCTTGATCGTGCATTAGTTGCTGGACTTAAATATGCCGATGAGATGGGTGGATTAAGTGGCCGTCCGGTGCAGTCACGCAGTACTGAAGTGATTCGCCGCTTGTCGCAAGAGCTGCAGGGTCGCTTACCTATTATTGGCGTCGGTGGTATTGATTCACTGGTTTCCGCTCGTGAAAAAATGGCCGCAGGGGCCACATTGGTGCAGATATACTCTGGCTTTATTTATAAAGGCCCAAGTTTAATTAAAGATATCGTGACCCATCTCTAAGACATTTCCCACTTTCCCGCGCCGGGGGGTTTATTTATCCCTTCGGCTCGTTTATATTTTGTCCTGCTGATGTTTTTTTCAGCTTTTCCTTAGGCTGATATTTTTAAATCTAGCGTTCGGCCCCCTAAATAATTCGCTTTGTCGTAAGGCGGCAAGTGGGTGAATCTCCTGGAGCTTACTTAAGTAAGTGACGGGAGTGAGCACACGCAGCCAACGCAATTGCAGAGTGAAGTATGACGGGGATAGCGCAGCGATAACTACAGGGCATATCATGAAGTTTAAACCTGATGATAACTGGCGTTGGTATTTTGACGCAGAACACGATCGTATGATGCTGGATTTGGCTGATGGCATGCTATTTCGTTCGCGCTTCTCGCGTAAAATGCTGACACCGGATGCCTTTAATGTCAGTGGTTTTTGTGTCGATGACGCTGCACTGTATTTTACGTTTGAAGAGCGTTGCCGACAGAGTGGATTAAAAGGCGACCAGCGCGCTGAATTAGTGTTAAACGCATTAGTCGCGAGTCGTTTTTTAAAACCGCTCATGCCAAAAAGCTGGCATTTCACCAGCCATGCCCAGAGCTGGCAACCCGCATCAGGCGATATGGTGGCCGTGACGCTGGCCGATAGCGGCGAACAGGCGCAATTGCTGGTGGTCGAAAGTGGCGAAAATGCGGCGCTGTGTTTGCTGGCGCAAAATACATTATCGGTAGCCGGAAAAGGTATGCAGTTAGGCGATGCGATTAAGATCATGAACGATCGTTTGCGACCGCATCAGCAGGAACAAAACGCCCACTTTGCGCGGGCGGTTTAAGCGTTTAAGCCAGAACAATATCGCCTGCTGGAATACAGCTACAACTGAGAATCGTTCCGTCTGCGCGCACTGCGCTCTGTTTCAGCGCCTTCACTTCGCCCGATACCAGCGTCATCTTGCAGCTACCGCATATCCCGGCACGACACGAGTAGGGAATGCGAAAGCCCTGCATCTCCAGTTGTTCCAGTAGCACTTGCTGGTTGTCGCCGGTAAATTCACTGCCCTGATAGCCAATGATCACTTCTGCCTGTTGGCTGGTAACCGGTTTGAGGGTTTCCACCACCGCGCCCGCGCCGTAAGCTCGCGGTGTCTGACGAGCCAAAACCGTGAGCTCATCGCCAACGCGGATCACGCCGCTGTTGCGGGCGATCAGATTCAGACCGAAATCGATATCTCCGCTACCGTCCTGACCGCTGCGGAAACGTTGTAACGTGGCCAGGGGTTCACCTTCGGGATGTTTGCGTCCGCTTTCGGTGCCAACGGTGGTGAATACACAGCGGCTGCAAGGCTTGGGCATATCAAAAACAATCTCGCCGATTTTAACCTGCTTCCAGCTGTCTTCATCCCATGCCGCTGCGCCGCTGACCACCAGGTTAGGGCGGAATTGCTCAACGCGAACGCTGGCCGGGCAACGCTGCTGCAGATCCTGCAGTGACGACATATTCACCAGCAGGAAGGGAAAACCATCCGCGAAACTCAGCGATACCTCATCAAATTTTTTCACCCGCCGCGTGGGAGCAACACCGGTCCAGCGCAATTGCACGGGACGCGGGAAGAATTCGCTCAGCCAATCATTAATTTCAGCGGGCGCAATATGCGAGGTGAAATGATTCCCCCACACTTCAGTGGGTGACAACTGCGCCGTGAAATCGCTAAAGCGAATTAGCGCCTGGCTGCCATCTGGGGCATTTAAAAATAAGCCATCAGGCAACAGCGCGGGGGTAAAACGCACCATGTCCGGATACTGTCGCGCAGTGATAAAGGTGCCGTCCAGTTCGGTCACCATGAAGATGCGATCAAACGCCAGACCACTCTCCAGCACCTGTGCATGAGACAGTTGCAAACCGCGCATGGATTTGACCGGATGGATATAGAGGCGAGAAAGCGTAATCATCGAGACTCCAACAGGACAAAAAGAAGCTAACTTTATGACATAGGACGCTGATTCGCTATAATGCGCAACAATTTTAGCAAGAGTAAAAAGTGACGATATGAATTCTCTGTTTGCCAGTACGGCGCGTGGGCTCGAAGAGCTGTTAAAAACTGAGCTGGACGCGCTGGGTGCGCAGGATTTGCAGGTGGTGCAGGGCGGCGTCCACTTCCGTGCCGATGACCGTGTGATGTATCAAAGCCTGCTGTGGAGCCGACTGGCTTCGCGTATTTTGCTGCCGCTGGGAGAATTTGGCGTCTGGAGCGATCTCGACCTGTATGTGGGCGCGCAGAGCATTCCCTGGACCGAGATGTTCGACAGCAGCACCAGCTTTGCGATTCACTTTAGCGGCACCAATGAGGTGATCCGTAACAGCCAGTTCGGCGCGTTGCGTATTAAAGATGCGATCGTTGACAGCTTTACGCGTCAGAATCTGGAGCGTCCAAGTGTGGATCGTGAACAACCGGGCATTCGCATTAATGCGTGGCTGAATAAAGATCGCGTGAGCATCGCACTGGATCTAAGCGGCGATGCGCTGCATCAGCGTGGCTATCGTCAGCAAACCGGCCAGGCCCCGCTGAAAGAAACGCTGGCGGCCGCGATTGTGATGCGTTCTGGCTGGCAGAGCACCACGCCATTGATCGATCCGATGTGCGGTTCCGGTACTTTACTGCTGGAAGCGGCATTGATCGCCACCGATCGCGCACCGGGCCTGCTGCGTAGCCATTGGGGCTTTAACCGTTGGAAAAACCATAATCAGGCGGTCTGGCAAGACGTACTGGCTGAGGCGAAAGAGCGTGCCCGTGTGGGCACCGCAGCCACAACCGCGCGTTTCTTCGGTTACGACAATGACAGCCGCGTGCTGGAATCCGCGCGTGCTAATGCGCGTCGTGCTGGTGTGTTCGAGCTGTTCACCTTTGCTCAGCAGGATGTGATTAAGCTGAAAAACCCGCTGGCGGGCCAGGAGATCACGGGCACCGTGCTGAGCAACCCGCCTTACGGCGAACGTCTGGAAAGCGAACCCGCGTTGATTGCGTTACACAGCCTGCTGGGACGTATCATGAAGCAGCAGTTCGGCGGCTGGAATCTGTCGCTGTTCAGTGCGTCACCGGAACTGCTGAGCTGCCTGCAACTGCGCGCCGACCGCCAGTTCAAAGCCAAAAACGGCCCATTGGAATGTGTGCAAAAAAACTACCAGCTGGCCGCGACCAGCGGTGAAGGTAGCGCACAGATTGCCGAAGACTTTGCCAACCGTCTGCGTAAGAACATCAAGAAGCTGGAAAAGTGGGCGAAGCAGTCCAACATTGAATGCTATCGCTTGTATGATGCCGACTTGCCGGAATACAACGTCGCGGTAGACCGTTACGGCGACTGGGTGGTGATTCAGGAATATGCCCCGCCGAAAACCGTGGATGCCAATAAAGCACGCCAGCGTCTGTTCGATGTGATCAGCGCCACCCTGAGCGTGCTGGAGATCCCGGCCAATCGACTGGTGATGAAAACCCGTGAGCGTCAGAAGGGTAAAAATCAGTATCAGAAGCTGGGAGAAAAGGGCGACTTCTTCGAAGTCCAGGAGTTTGACGCACGTCTGCTGGTGAATCTGACCGATTATCTCGACACCGGTTTGTTCCTGGATCACCGTCTGGCGCGTCAGATGCTGGGCAAAATGAGTGCCGGTAAAGACTTCCTGAATCTGTTTGCCTACACCGGCACTGCCAGTGTGCATGCGGGTCTGGGCGGCGCGAAAACCACGACGACTGTGGATATGTCTCGCACTTATCTGGAATGGGCCGAGCGTAACCTGCGTCTTAACGGTTTGACCGGACGCCAGCATCGGCTGATGCACGCCGATTGCCTGAGCTGGTTGCGTGACAGTGACGAACAATTTGATGTGATCTTCATCGATCCACCGACGTTCTCGAATTCCAAACGAATGGAAGACGATTTTGACGTGCAGCGCGATCACATGATGCTGATGCAGAATCTGAAACGTCTGCTGCGTCGTGGTGGCACCATTATGTTCTCGAATAACAAGCGCGGCTTCAAAATGGACCTCGACGGCTTAGCCGCTCTGGGTCTGCAGGCGCAGGAAATTACCCAAAAAACGTTGTCGCAAGATTTCGCACGCAACCGTCAAATTCACAACTGCTGGCTGGTTAGCCACGCCGGTAAGGAATAAGTTTTATGTCACTGATCAGTATCCATGGCGCTTACCTCTCATTCAGCGATGCGCCGCTGTTGGATAACACCGAACTGCACATCGAAGAGGGCGAACGCGTCTGTCTGGTGGGCCGTAACGGTGCCGGTAAATCCACATTAATGAAAATCATCAACGGCGAGCAACCGCTGGATGATGGCCGCATTATTTACGAACAAGATTTGGTGGTGGCACGTCTGCAACAGGACCCACCTCGCAACATCACCGGTTCAGTCTACGATTTCGTCGCTGAAGGCGTTGCGGAACAGGCTGAGCATCTGAAAGCCTATCACGCGATTTCTCATCTGGTGATGGAAGATCCTAGCGAGAAAAACCTCAACGAAATGGGTCGTCTGCAAACCATTCTGGATCATCAGAATTTGTGGCAACTGGATAGTCGTATCAATGACGTATTGCAGCAGATTGGTCTGGAAGCCGACACCGAGCTTTCCTCACTCTCCGGCGGTTGGTTGCGTAAAGCCGCGCTGGGCCGTGCGCTGGTGAGCAATCCGCGCGTGCTGATGCTCGATGAACCGACTAACCACCTCGATATTGAAACTATCAACTGGCTGGAAACCTTCCTCAAAACCTTTACCGGCAGCATCGTGTTTATCTCGCACGACCGTTCGTTTATCCGCAATATGGCGACGCGTATTGTCGATCTCGACCGCGGTAAACTGGTTTCATGGCCGGGCGATTACGATCAATTCCTGGTGGGTAAAGAAGAAGCACTGCGCGTCGAAGAGATGCAGAACGCGGAGTTTGACCGCAAGCTGGCGCAGGAAGAAGTCTGGATTCGCCAGGGCATCAAAGCGCGCCGTACCCGTAATGAAGGCCGCGTGCGCGCATTAAAAGCGCTGCGTCGTGAACGTTCAGAACGCCGTGATGTGATGGGCAAAGCCAACATGCAGGTTGGGGAAGCCGCGCGTTCAGGCAAGATTGTGTTTGAGATGGAAAACGTCAACTACAGCGTGGATGGCAAAACGCTGGTGCGTGATTTCTCTACTCAGGTGCAGCGCGGCGATAAGATCGCCCTGATTGGTCCGAACGGCTGTGGTAAAACCACCTTACTGCGCCTGATGCTGGATGAGTTAAAAGCCGACAGTGGTCGCGTGCACTGCGGGACTAAGCTGGAGATCGCTTACTTCGATCAGCACCGTGCCGAACTGGATCCGGATCGTACCGTGATGGATAACCTCGCGGAAGGTAAGCAGGAAGTGATGGTGAACGGCAAGCCGCGCCATGTGCTGGGCTATCTGCAGGACTTCCTGTTCCATCCGAAGCGTGCGATGACGCCAGTGCGTGCGTTATCCGGTGGTGAACGTAACCGCCTGTTATTAGCGCGTTTGTTCCTGAAACCCAGCAACCTGTTGATTCTCGATGAACCGACCAACGACCTCGATGTGGAAACGCTGGAGCTGTTGGAAGAGCTGGTGGATGGTTATCAGGGCACCGTGATGCTGGTGAGCCACGATCGTCAATTCGTCGATAACACCGTGACCGAGTGCTGGATCTTTGAAGGCAACGGTGAGATTGGAGCCTTTGTCGGTGGCTATCACGATGCACAACTGCAGCGCAGCGCCTACAAGCAAACCAAATCCGCCACGGTGAAAACCCCCTCGGCTGCACCAAAAGCCGCGGATAAAAATGAGCCAAAACGCAGCGCAAACAAACTAAGCTATAACCTGACACGTGAACTGGAACAGCTGCCGCAAAAACTGGAGCAACTGGAAACGCGTATTGGTGAACTGCAGGCGAAGATGAGCCATCCAGACTTTTTCAGCCAGCCGCATGACAAAACTCAGCCCGTCTTGGATGCCTTAGCGCAGACCGAAAAAGAGCTGGAAGTGGCGTTTGAACGCTGGGAAGAGTTAGAAGCGCTGAAAAACGGCGCGTAACACAGAGGACGTCAGTATGTGTGCAACGGATCAGGCGCATCAGTGGATTCTCTGTCCACAGTGTGATTTAACCGTAAAACTGCCTGCCGTGCCGGTGGGCAGTCGCGCGCGCTGTCCACGTTGTCATACCACGCTGACGGCTAACTGGCATGAGCCGCGAAAACGTCCCACCGGGTACGCTTTCGCGGCGTTGTTTATGCTGGTGTTGGCGAATCTGTTTCCCTTCATCAATATGCATGTGGCCGGGCTGAGCAGCCAAATCTCGCTGCTCGATATTCCCTCGGTGATGGACCGTGAAGATTACCGCAGCCTGGCGACACTGTTCCTGCTGTTCGTGCAAGGAATTCCTGCGTTTTGCATGATCACCATTCTTCTGTTGGTGAATCGCGTGCGAATGCCGCACAGCTTGCGTCTTGGGCTGGCGCGTATTTTATTCCAGCTACGCAGTTGGGGCATGGCCGAAATCTTTATGGCGGGCGTGCTGGTGAGCTTTGTGAAACTGATGGCTTACGGCGAAATTGGCCTTGGCAGCAGTTTCTGGCCGTGGTGTCTATTCTGTGTATTACAGCTGCGCGCATTTCAGTGCGTAGATAGGCGCTGGGTGTGGCAGAGCATTGATCCACTCCCGGCATTGCCGATGGTGCCGCAAGCCGGAATCAGTGGGTTGAAGCAGGGACTGCGCAGTTGTCCTTGCTGTACCGCTGTCTTATCTGTCGGGCAGGCTGAGTGTCCCCGCTGTGGCGTGGTCGCTGCACCGCGACGTAAGCACAGCTTGCAATGGACGCTGGCGCTCTTGATCACCTCGGTGATGCTGTACATTCCCTCAAACATTATGCCGATTATGGTCACCGAGACGCTCGGCTCGCAGTATCCTTCGAACATTATGGCCGGGGTGATTCTGCTGTGGAGCGATGGATCCTGGCCAGTGGCGCTGGTGATCTTTATCGCCAGCATCATGGTGCCTTCACTCAAGATGCTGGCGATTGCCTGGCTATGCTGGCATGCCAGCGGTCGTGGTCAGCGTGATGATGAGAAAATGCACGTGGTGTATGAGGTGGTGGAATTTGTTGGCCGTTGGTCAATGATTGATGTCTTTGTCATCGCTGTGTTATCCGCGCTGGTGCGGATGGGGCAGCTGATGAGTGTTTACCCTGCGCCAGGCGCGCTACTGTTTGCCATGGTGGTGATTCTTACCATGTTTGCAGCGATGACGTTTGATCCGCGCCTGATTTGGGATCGATTACGGGAAACTGAACGAAAGGAGCCGCGTCTTGACGGACAACCATCACGGGACTGCTAAGGTCGACCAGATTAAACGCTGGTCACCGGTCTGGATTGTACCCATCGTCACGCTATTCATTGGTGGCTGGATTTTATTTTATCATTTCAGCCATCAGGGCCCGGAGGTGACATTGATCACCGAAAGCGCTGAAGGTATTGAGGCCGGAAAAACCACCATTAAGAGCCGCAGTGTCAATGTTGGTGTGGTGGAAAGTGCGGTATTAACTGACGATCTGCACCATGTGGAGATCAAAGCACGCCTCAATTCTGGTATGGAAAAACTGTTGCATGGCGACAGCGTATTCTGGGTGGTGAAACCGCAAATCGGGCGCGAAGGGATTACTGGTCTCGGCACATTACTTTCGGGTGCCTATATTGAATTGCAGCCAGGCACGAAGGGTGATCAACCTGAGCACTATCAACTGCTGGATGCGCCACCTCTGGCACCGCCGGATGCCAAAGGCATTCGCATCACACTCGACAGTAAAAAGGCCGGACAGCTAAATGCGGGCGATCCGGTGCTGTTCCGTGGCTATCGCGTGGGTACGGTTGAATCCAGCACCTTTGATACCGATAAACGCATGATGACCTATCAACTGTTCATCGCCGCCCCTTACGATCGTCTGATCACTACCAACGTCCGTTTCTGGAAAGACAGCGGCATCGCCGTCGACATGTCTGCCTCCGGCATGCGGGTGGAAATGGGTTCACTGACTACGCTGTTTAGCGGTGGCGTAAGTTTTGATGTGCCAGATGGCGCGGAGCTGGGGCAGATCGCCGAGAATAAAGCGGAATACCATCTGTTTGACGATCAGCGCAGCATTCAGGATTCGTTGTATACCACCCACACCGATTTCCTGCTGTTCTTTACCGATTCGATTCGTGGCTTGCAGGTAGGCGCACCGGTTGAGTTCCGCGGCATTCGTCTGGGGACTGTCTCGCAAGTGCCTTACACCATTCCAGGTGTCAATCAGGCGTTGAATAACGATTATCGTGTTCCGATATTGATTCGCATCGAACCGGATCGCTTTATCAGCCGTCTGGGCGGAGATTTCAACCTTGAGCAGCATCTGCAGGATGGCAAGAAGCGAGGTCTGCGCGCCACGCTGAAAACCGGTAACCTGTTGTCG
The DNA here is from genome assembly GCF_000963995.1 of Pantoea sp. SM3. Lineage (NCBI taxonomy): Bacteria > Pseudomonadati > Pseudomonadota > Gammaproteobacteria > Enterobacterales > Erwiniaceae > Pantoea > Pantoea sp. SM3. The sequence continues at coordinate 82,005 of NZ_JZRD01000033.1, read as the reverse complement.
GGTGCGCTGTACATCGATCTGGACTTCTATGACAACGCACCGGCGTATAAAGGTCCAAATGAGATTGCGGGCCTGGAGGTGATTCCAACGGTCAGTGGTGGATTGAGTCAGATCCAGCAGAAGCTGACGGCAGCGCTGGATAAGATCAACGGTCTGCCATTAAATCCGATGATTACCGAAGCGACAGGCACCCTGAAAGAGAGCCAGCGTACGATGCAGCAACTGCAGAAAACTCTGGATAACCTCAATCACATCACTGCCAGCCCGGCGATGAAAACGCTGCCAGAAGATATGCAGCATACGCTGCGCGAGTTGAATCGCAGCATGAAAGGCTTGCAGCCGGGTTCACCGGCTTATAACAAACTGGTGGGAGACATGCAGCGACTTGACCAGGTGCTGCGCGAATTGCAGCCGGTGCTGAAAACGCTCAATACCAAGAGCAATGCATTGGTGTTTGAAGCCAAACCGGGCCAGGATCCCCAGCCAAAGAGGGCGAAACAGTGAAAAAAGGGCTGATTATTGGTGCGATGCTGCTCCTGGCAGGTTGTAGCAGCACCATCGAAAACACCTATTATCAGCTGCCTGCGGGCAGCAACGTCGCGCGTGTAGACAGCGCATCCAGCGGCAACCAGCCAATGATTTGGGTCGAGCAAGTGTCGGTGCCGGATTATATGGCAGGGAACGGTTTGGTGTATCAAACCAGCGATGTAAAGTATGTGATTGCTGCCAATAACTTGTGGGCCAGTCCGCTGGATCAACAACTGCAACAGACATTGATCAGCAACCTCAGCAAAGCGCTACCGGGCCGAATTGTTGCCAGTGCTCCGCTGGGTGAAAGCCATGATACTTTAACGGTGAATGTGACCGGTTTCCAGGGTCGCTATGATGGCCAGGTTGTGGTGAGCGGAGAATGGCTCCTGCAACATCAAGGGCGCTTAATCAAACATGGCTTTAATCTGACTCTGCCGCAAAACGAAGATGGCTATGATGCGCTGGTGCGGGCTCTGGCTATCGGTTGGCAGCAAACGGCACAACAAATCGCAAAAAGTGTCATTTCGCTAAATTAAGATTTGTTCGATGCTTATGCTAAGTCCCTGATTTGCCGTTGTGTGACGGACATCAAATCAGGGGCTTTTTTTATCGTCTTATCAGCCAGATATACACGGAATTGACAATTATAGATGTCGTTTTAACGTCAAAATGATGACATTGGCGTGAATTTTGCGCATTGATCTTTCTTCTGCTTGGGGTTAGAACATTACTGTGGTTGAACATTATATCGCCACTCTTTCTTTCCACCCAGAATCCACCAGACCTGAAATGAGGGAATCGAGGCATGAAGAGACAGAAAAGAGACCGCCTGGAACGTGCACATTCACGAGGCTATCAAGCGGGTATTACTGGCCGCTCAAAAGAGATATGCCCCTATCAAATGATCGATGCGCGGTCTTACTGGTTGGGAGGTTGGCGTCAAGCCATGGAGGACAGGTCGGCGGTGGCCTAGCACTGTCGGATGTCCATAAATGAAGGAAGAAACCTCCGCTGAATGCGGAGGTTTTCGTTTGGGAAATTAGAAAGCAGAGGTGTCTTTAAACAGACCCACTTTCAAATCTGTCGCGGTGTAAATCAGGTTACCGTCAACGAAGACTTCACCATCAGCCACGCCCATCACCAGCTTGCGGTTGATCACGCGCTTGAAGTGAATTTTATAAGTGACTTTCTTCGCGGTTGGCAGTACCTGACCGGTGAATTTCACTTCGCCCACGCCCAGTGCGCGGCCTTTACCTTCAGCGCCTAACCAGCCGAGGTAGAAACCAACCAACTGCCACATGGCGTCAAGGCCGAGGCAGCCAGGCATGACCGGATCGCCTTTAAAGTGGCAATCGAAGAACCACAGGTTAGGGCGGATATCCAGTTCGGCTTCCACAAAACCTTTGTCAAATTTACCGCCGTCTTCGGTCATCATGACCACGCGGTCCATCATCAACATGTTATCAGAGGGAAGCGGCGGTCCATTTTCGCCAAACAGTTCACCGCGACCTGAGGCAACCAGGTCTTCTTTGCTATAGGATTCGCGTTTATCTACCATGTTCTCAATATGCCTTCTTTTAGTGAAGCCCGAATATTAGCGAACAGTTGTACGCTGGGCAAATCAATCAGCTGTGGTTGAACCAGTTGAGCCAGCGGAATGGCCACGGACGATGACGAATTTCCTGCTGGTTAAGCTGTGCAATACGTTCCTGAATGGTATTGAGCAGTGACTCGCCGCTCTCACTTTGCCATGCTATACCGGTTAATAAGGGTAACGCTTCATCCACGCTTTCGATTGCCCAGATGTGGAATTGCTCTTGCTTCACCGCATCGACCACAGCTTCGCTGAGGCTCAAATGGCGCACATTGCTGGCTGGCAGAATAACGCCTTGTTTACCTGTCAGCTCGCGTGACTGGCAAATGTTGAAGAAGCCTTCGATTTTTTCATTCAGGCCGCCAACAGGCTGCACGTTACCAAATTGGTCCACGGAACCGGTCACCGCAATATGCTGGCTCAGTGGCTGATTGGCCAGTGCGCTAATCAGCGCGCAGAGTTCGGCCAGTGAGGCGCTATCGCCATCCACTTCGGAATAGGATTGTTCAAACACTAACGAGGCTGAGAAGGGCAGCTGTTGCTCGAGTTCAAGTTCAGCGATCAGATAAGCTTGCATAATCATCATGCCTTTCGCATGAATATTACCGCCCAGCTCGGCTTTACGCTCAACGTCAGTGAATTCACCATCACCTGGATGAACAACACAGGTGATACGTGACGGCTCGCCCCACGGACGCGGATGACCTGGAAACTCCACCACCGACAGACCGTTAATCTGTCCCACCACTTCACCTTCAGTTTCAATCATAATCTGATTGAGCAGAATTTCGTCACGCATGCGGTCAGCCAGGTAGCTTTCACGCCATTCGCGTGCTTCCAGTGCTTCTTTTAATGCTTCAGCATTGATGACGTCACCGTGCAGCGCGGTTTCCTGCAGCTGACGGCGTAACCAGCGCGGGCAGAGCGGCAGGGTTTCTTGATCACCCGTGAAGCGAACCGCCTCATTGATCAAGAGCGGCCAGAAATCGGCTGCAGGCTGGTCCAGACCGGCTTGTTCAGCTTGCGTGAGCGTCCACTGGCACCAGAAGGTCATGTCCTCTTCATCGTTGATCTGCAGGTTCTCTTCGAACTCGCTGTACAGTGCCATTTCATGCACTTCTGCATCCAACTCCTGGAAGCTGGCTAACGCATCACGATCGCCACACAGTACCAGGCGTAGTTGCAGCGGCAGGGAAGGGATGGCCACTGGCAACGGTTGGCGTTCGTCCTGCGAATACCAGTCAAAGCGGCCTTGCTCGATGCACTTACGCAGACGCAGCCATAGCAGTGGTTGAGCCAGTAGCGTATTCACGGAGAGGATTAAAGTGCCGCCATTGGCTTGATGAATCAATCCTGGCTCGGGCTGGATACGATCTTTGTACTGACGCACACAACCAAACAGCTGTTCTGCTTCAATCCAGTCGGCAAAGTGAACACCGCCCTGACTGGTGAAGGGCCGGTTAGCATCGCTGGGCGGCATCAGGCTGACCGTGTCGCCCATGACATGATAGTCACCGCCATACAGCGCGATCTCTTCAGGCTGGAAGCGCTGTGCGGCTTCGGCGATGCATGCGAGATAATCGCTGTTTTCCTGACTGCGTAATAGCAACAGAGGAAAACCTAAGGTTTGATGATGCAAATGCGCCAGCGCATTCAGCAGACGCGGCTGAACCGCGGCAAGACTATCGCTATCTTCCAGTGAGACGTTTGAGAAAATGGATTGGTAGCGGATGCTATCCGGCTGCAGGGCTTGCCACGTAATTTGAGTGCTGGTCAAAATATTCGCATTAGTCAGATTTAGGAAAAGCGCGATTATACAGGAATCAACCTTGTTAAGCACTGCGGAGTTCCAGCCCGAAATGTGATGACCGCTACATGTTTTTCCTTGCTGCATCCGGGAAAAAAGCTGTTATTCTTAGTTTGTTACGTGATCACGATGAGATTCCGATGAAATACCAGCAACTCGAAAATCTTGAAAGTGGATGGAAGTGGAAATACCTGGTGAAAAAGCATCGGGAGGGTGAATTGATCACCCGTCATCTTGAGCTTAGCGCCGCGCAGGCTGCGGTGGATGCCTTACTGGCGATGGAAAATAGTCCAGTAGAGGTAGCGGAATGGATAGCTCAGCACATTCACCCCGATCTCGAGAACCGTCTGAAGCAGACTATTCGTGCGCGCCGTAAGCGGCACTTTAATGCGGAACATCAGCATACGCGTAAGAAGTCGATCGATCTGGAATATCTGGTGTGGCAGCGTCTGGCAGGATTGGCGCAGCGTCGCAGCAATACGCTATCAGAAACCATTGTGCAGTTGATTGAAGATGCCGAGCGCAAAGAGAAGTATGCCAGCCAGATGTCAACGCTTAAGCAGGATCTGCAGGCGATTCTGGGTAAAGGCGGATCAGAGAACGAATAGCGCTGATGTGTGCACTATGATGGTGTTGTGAGTCAGTTGAAAAGAGATAAAAAAAACCCCGCCAGAGCGGGGTTTTTTATTGCGTGATAACTTAAGCCTGTGGCTGAGTTACAACGTCTTTGATACCTTTCACGTCGATTTCAACGCGACGGTCTGGCGCCAGGCAGTCGATCAGGGCATTACGGCCTTTCACGCTGTCACAGGTGTTGCCAGTCACTGGGTTAGATTTGCCCATACCGCGTGCAGAGATCTTGTTAGAAGGGATACCTTTAGAAACCAGGTAATCAACTACAGACTGAGCGCGTTTCTCAGACAGTTTCTGGTTGTACTGCTCTGAACCGATACGGTCAGTGAAGCCCAGTACTACAACAGAACCGTCTTTAGGATCCATTGAGCTCAGCTGGCTGTACAGCTGATCCAGAGCCTGCTGGCCTTCTGGTTTCAGAGTCGCTTTGTTGAAGTTGAACAGTACGTCAGACTTCAGAGTGAAACGCTTGGTTTCAACAACTGGCGCTGGAGCAGGTGCTGGAGCAACAACTGGTGCTGCTGCTTCATCCTGACCGAAACGGTAAGAAACGCCGACGCTCAGCATGCTGTTGTCTGGACGCGCACCAACGGTACCTGCGTCACCGATGTTGTTAACCCACTGATAGTCCAGGCGAGTCGCCCAGTTTTTGGTCAGTGCGTATTCAACACCAACAGCAGCCAGCGGAGAAACGCCGGTGTCGTGGTTGCTGATACGGTCGCCAGTGTTCAGATTGGCCTGCTTAGAGTCTGCACGCCATACCATGCCGCCCAGACGGGTATACACGTCCAGATCGTCAGTGATTGGGTAGCTCAGTTTAGCTGCCAGCTGAACGCCTTGTGCTTTGAATGCGCCGTTAACTTGGTCGCCTTTGTTAGGCATACGGCCTAACCAGTCGTAGCCCAGCTCGAAGCCCAGGTATGGGTTAGCCTGGTAGCCCAGGAATGCACCAGCACCAAGCTGAGATTCGTGAGTTGGACCGTTGTTGTTCTCGTAACCGTTACCGTAGTAACCAGTATCGTGATACTGAGACCAGCCCAGTTTAGCACCGGTGTACCAGGTGTTATCTTTAGGAGCGGCCTGCGCTACGGTAGCGAAGCCAGCCAGTGCCACTGCAATTGCGATAGCTGTCTTTTTCATTTTTGCGCCTCGTTATCATCCAAATAGGCAATGAGCAAAAAGGTTGCTCTTTGTGTTAATCCTTCGCCGGGTCTAAACGCTCGCTTTTGACTCTACCGAAAAAACGGAGGTTATTGAGCACCCTGGCGAGATAAAGTCTACAACGAGATTGGAAAGTTACAAGTATGATGTGAGGCCAGCCAGCAAAAAAACAGGGATTTATACACACATTTTAACAAATCACATGGCAAAATCTTCGCCAGCGAATTGAGAAAATGCGGCTAAACCATTGTCAAAGCTGGCGGGAAAAGAATCAGTGGCTTAGCAGTATCCTTAAGAAAAAAAAGCGTGAGAAAATTCCTGGTTTTACTTAATGAAACAAATCCGACGGAATTTTTGGCGTATTTGGTTGTCTGGACAAGACGCGATCGTGACCTTGCGGACGCATAATCAAACCCAGTGCCTCACCTTCTGCCGCTGCCATTTCGAGTTCAAACCTTTCTTCATCATTCAATTCGTACGGAATCCAGGCCAAAACCACACTATAATTTCCCGTGCGCAGAGCCTTCACCATACTTTCCACTGTCGTGAGTCGTTCAGATTCGGTGATATGCATACTTTTCTCAAGCGGTAATCCTGACTGCTGCATCCAGTTGCGATTCAGCTTATGCGCTGGTGTTAACCACAGCTGCCAGCGGGACTGTTCGCTGAGTTGCTTTAACACCGGCAACAGCAGTAACTGCATCATGCCAGGTTGTTCGCTGTAACGTAGTTCAGTAATTCCACCCAGAGAAGGCTGCGTCAGGCTTGAAGAAGCAAAACGTTGAGAACGATCAGCAAGGCCAGAGAATTGAGTACGCATGTTTTAATCACTCAGTAATGAACTGTATGGATGTACAGTAATGTCTTCCTGGATAAAGATCAACCTCAATTTCTGAAAACACCTCGCAAATTGTGCACAACGCACACAGCAAATGCTTTTATTCATTGAACAGCTAATCGGTTTTTTCTATCTTCTAACCAGATGAAAAACCAGGATTTTAAGGAATTTTCTCGAATGAGAATTCACGGAAAGGAGCTGTAATGAAAACCAACAATCCACTCGTTAAACAATCCAAAACACAGCTGGCGCCGCTGGGAAAGATCGAATCCCGAACGCAATTTGGTGGCTATGCACTGACAGTAGAAAAGGTCATTTTTGCATATATCAACGAAGACGCGCTTTACCTGCGTGCCAGTGAGGCATTGCAGACTTACCACACCCAACGTGCTCTTGAACCGCTGGTCTATCGCAAACGCGGCATACCGGTGCAACTGAATTACTTCAAGGTGGATGCAAAGCTTTGGCAGGACCCTGAGCAACTATTGCGGTTGTCGGCCAGTGCGCTGCACGCAGCACAGCATGAGTTAGCAAACCGGATAGTGACCTTACGGCTGAAGGATCTGCCTAACCTTAGCCTGCGCATGGAGATGATGCTGCATAAAGTTGGCATCAGTTCAGTGAAAGTGCTGCATGAAATGGGATCGCGCCAAAGCTGGCTCAAACTGCGTGCCGTTAACAAACATATCGGGCTGAAAACGTTAATGGCATTGGAAGGGGCGATTTCCGGACATCACCAGGCAGCATTGCCAGCAGCGATCAGAGATGAGCTCTACGCGTGGTATGTCAAAACGCTCCACCCCAAAAACGCGGTGGAGCAACGTTAACTTAATGACTGGATAATGTGCGGCGCAGGCGGGCAATTTCTGGCAGCAGGGCAATCAGTAAACCCAACTGCTGCATCACCAGCGGCGCCTGCACGTCCGAACTGTTTTTGATATCACTTAATTGCTGCATCACCTGCTGCTGCATGGCTAATGCCTGCTTGTCGTCAACGCGTTCAATCTGCAGCACATCTTCAACAAAACATACTGCATCGTCTAAAACTTTGAGCAATGCGGGATCAGTAAGCCGTTCGCGATGCGCGCCCAGCGCTGAGATGTAGCTCAGGAAAGAGTGATTCAGGCACAGTAACCGGAACGCGTTTTCACGCAGCGGTTGCTGCAGCTTAAGCTCGCTACTCATGTTCGAGACCACCGATGCTAATTCCGCATCGGCATTATGAGCATCACGGCGCGCCACACGATAAGCCAGACGATTATCTTTGCCCTGATGATATTGTTCCAGGATAGCATCGAGATAACGACAATTGGCATTCAGTGTGCGATCCGCCACGGCGCTAATTTTGCGAAAACGCCAATCGGGCCAGACAAATGCCACTGCCAGCCAGGCCAGTCCGCAACCTAACAGTGTGTCAACAATGCGCGGCAACGCCACCTCAAAGCCTTCGCCCAGCAGGTTAAAGCAGAGCAGTACCAGCAAAGTGATGAACAGTGTGGCTTGCGCATACTGAATCTGACGAAAGGCAAAAAACAGCACGCCACTTAGCACGATGAGAATCAGTTGCCCTTCAATAGAGGGCACTAACCACAGTACCGGTAAGCCAATAGCGATACCCGCTAGTGTTCCACCAATACGTAAGGCGAGCCGGCGGCGAGTGGCATTGTAGTTAGGCTGGCAGACAAACAGACTGGTGAGCAAAATCCAGTAGCCGCGATGAAGACCGGTAATCTGAATAAAAGCGTAGCCCACGCAAAGCACGAGGGACATGCGTACAGCATGGCGGAATAGTGCTGAACCTGGACTCAGATGACGGCTTAGCCGTAACCGGATATCCGCCCATCCGCTCAGCCCTTCACGCGAAAGATGGTTATCTGCTGAGGCAGGTGGTTCGGCCAGCGCTTGTTCAGACTCAATCGAGGCCAGTTGCGCATCAATCGCACGCAAATTACGCAGCAGCCAAAATAACGCGCGGATGTGAGAATCCTGCGGATCATTCTGTTGCAATCGTTCCAAAGCTGTTTCCAGCCGGGAGAAGGTGCGCTCAAAACTGCTGTCATGATGCCATGGCTGGCGTAGCAGGATGCTCTCAGCCAGCTTGCGACAGGCTTGAGCTTGCATATTCAACAGGCGCTGAAAGCGGAACAGCACCTCGTTATAGCGCCAGTCATCACGCAGCAGGTGATATTGCAGATGGGATGAGCTGGCGCGTTCGTGAATATCCTGCGCGACGAAATAGTAGTGTAAACTGCGACGTGTGCTGCGCGATCCACGGTCGCCACGCAAGCGACTCTGAATAGTGGTTTTCGTCTGATTGAGTTGCGCCACCAACTGGCTGTTCACCATCGCCGTGGCAATGGTATTGGCATCATCCTGTTCACCAGCATCGGGATCGAACAAATTAGCCTTGGCCTCCAGATAACCCGCCAGCTGAGAAAAGCTGGCCGCCAGTTGCTCCTGCACCGGCCGTACCGGGAAAATCAAATGACCGATAAATGTCAGCAGGTTGTACCACAGCGCACCAATCAATAGCAGGGCGGGCTGCATCCACCACTGAGGGAATAAGCCAATACCCAACATGGTATAAACCGCAATGAGCAGCGCACCAAATGCGATAGTGGCATAGCGCTGCCCCAGAGCGCCAAGCAAAATGAAGCCCCAGCTCGAGAGCGCCAAACCGATGGCAAAGGCCCACGGATAGGGAAACAACAACTCAACCGATACCGAAGCGATGCAGAAACAGACCAGCGTAATCATCAGATTGCGCAGGCGGCCAGTCCATCGATCATCCAGATCGGCCAGCGCAGCCGCCACCACGCCGAGCGTCAAAGGAATGGTCCACTCTATTTGCTGCAGCCACCAGGGAACGGCGGCGCACCCTGCCAGCGCGAAGAAGATGCGCAATAAATAACGCAGGCTGCTATTGAACAGATAACGTCGCCATCCCGGCATCGCGTTCAGAAGCATCAATCGTCCACCTTAGTATCGACGACGCGCATTCGCTTCACGCGCGGCCTGAGCCTCTTCCACCGAGACCACACGGCGGCCTACGGGCCAGAGTGCGATAGCGGCAATTTTGAAGTTAGCGATACCGACGGGGATACCGATGATGGTCAGGCACTGGATGATGCCGGCTGAAATATGCATCAGACACAGCCACCAGCCGAAAAACACCAGCCAGAAAATGTTGAGGAAGGTTCCGCCCGCATTCAGCACGTGGCTTTTACTGTCAGGGCGCAGCACATCGACATGCACCGCTTCATTACCAAAGGGCAGAAGTGAAAGTTTAGTGATTTCCCAACAAGATCGCGTTAAAGGCAGGGTAAAGATAAGCACAATGCTGACAAGCGTGGCAAACAGCCAGCTTAGCGTGGTGAACACGCCACCCAAAACGAAGTTAAGAATATTCAATACGGTGCGCATAACACGATTTTCCTTTTGCAATCCGCAATATGTGTCGCCCAGTTTAACGTGTTTTAAGGCTGGAGCGCCAAGGGTCTGACAGGTAAACTGCGCGATAATTGAATTGCACAAGACGGTGCGGACATGGAACTGAAAGCAACATCAATGGGCAAACGTCTGGCTCAGCATCCTTATAATCGGGTGCGTCTGCTGGCCGCTGGCGTGGAAGTCAGTGGCGATCGTCACGAATATCTTATCCCGTTCAATCAGTTAATCAGCATTGCCTGTAAACGCGGCATGGTTTGGGGAGAGCTGGAATTTCACTTGCCAGAAGATAAGGTTGTACGCCTGCACGGCACGGAATGGCAGGAGACGCAGCGTTTCTTCCACTACTTGCAGCATGCCTGGCAGCAGTGGAGCCAGGAGATGAGCGAAGTCAGTGCACAAGTCTTGATGGCTCTGGAACAGGAGATCATCGCCTTCACGCAACAGGATCGCTGGTTAAAGCGCAGCGAACTGGCTACGGTAAAAGAGAGCATTCAACGCCAATTTTCCGCCTTACCGTTGCCACTCTCACGCATGAATGAGTTCGATAATTGCCGTGCGCGCTGGCAGTTTTGCCAGCAGTGGTTAGAGCAAGGTGAAACCGCCATTCGCCAGCGCAACCGTGAATGGACGACGAAGGTCATCAAGGACTACCACGAATTTTTCTCCACTGTCGAAACCACGCCGCTCAACGCTTCCCAGTGCGAAGCGGTGGTCAACGGTGAAGACGCCTTGCTGGTGCTGGCTGGCGCGGGAAGTGGTAAAACCTCGGTGCTGGTGGCACGCGCTGGCTGGTTGTTGAAACGCAAGCTGGCACAGCCGGAGCAGATTCTGTTGCTGGCGTTTGGTCGCCAGGCGGCCGAAGAGATGAACGAGCGTATTCAGCAGCGCTTAGGTGAGAGTGCGATTCAGGCGCGAACGTTTCACGCGCTGGCATTGCACATCATCCGCGAAGGCAGCAATAAGCAGCCGGTGATCAGCAAGCTTGAAAGTGACAGCAAGGCGCGGCGGCAACTGCTGATCGACACCTGGCGCGAACAGTGTAATAGCAAAAAAGCGCAGGCGAGCGGTTGGCGCCAATGGTTACAGGATGAACTGGCGTGGGAGGTCGCTGAAGGCCCATTCTGGCAGGATGACAAGTTGGCGCAACGGCTGGCCTCACGCATGGAGCGCTGGCTGGGGCTGATGCGTATGCACGGCGGTGCGCAGGCCGCCATGATTGCCGATGTGCCAGAAGAGTATCGCGATAATTTCAGTAAACGCGTGAAACTGATGGCCCCGCTATTAAAAGCCTGGAAGGGTGCGTTGAAAGAAGAGGGGGCAGTCGATTTCTCCGGGCTGATCCATCAGGCGATTGCCATTATCGAAAAAGGGCGCTTTATCAGTCCGTGGAAGCATATTCTCGTGGATGAGTTTCAGGATATCTCGCCACAGCGCGCCGCTTTATTGACTGCGTTACGTCAGCAGAATAAGCGCACCAGTTTGTTCGCGGTAGGCGATGACTGGCAAGCAATATATCGTTTCAGCGGTGCCGAGATGAGTCTGACCACGGCTTTCCACCACTACTTTGGAGATGGCGATCGCTGTGTTCTGGACACCACCTATCGTTTTAACGATCGCATCGGTGAGATTGCCAACCGCTTTGTGCAGCAGAATCCCCATCAGCTGCGCAAGCCGCTCAACAGTCTGAGCAAGGGGAATAAGAAGTCAGTCACGCTGCTGCCGCAGGAGCAACTGGAACCGTTGCTGGATAAATTAAGTGGCTATGCGAAACCGGAAGAGCGCGTGCTGATGCTGGCGCGCTATCACCATTTGCGTCCGGGCATCCTCGATAAAGCGAAAACACGCTGGCCGAAATTGCAGATCGATTTCATGACCATCCATGCCAGCAAAGGGCAGCAGGCTGATTTTGTCATTATGCTGGGGCTGCATGAGGGGCGCGATGGCTTCCCCGCTGAGGCACGTGAATCGATTATGGAAGCGGGATTATTACCCCAGCCGGAAGATTTCCCGGATGCTGAAGAGCGGCGGTTGGCCTATGTGGCCATTACCCGTGCACGTCAGCAGGTATGGATGTTGTTTGATAAAGATCGGCCTTCCGTTTTTGTCGAATACTTCCGCGAATTGGGCGTGCCGCAAAGTCGGAAGACCTGAACATTACGCTTTCAGGCGGTCGGCAAGATAGCGCTGATAATCGGGGATTTGGATCTCAAACTGCTGGGCAAACATCGGTGCCTGAATAATGAAATCTGCGGTGGCGCGATTGGTCGCCACCGGGATATTCCACACGGTGGCCAGACGTAACAGGGCTTTGACATCGGGATCGTGCGGCACCGCATTTAACGGATCCCAAAAGAAGAACAACACATCGATTTTCCCTTCAGAGATTAAAGCCCCCACTTGCTGATCGCCGCCCATCGGGCCGCTTAGCATGGCGTTGACGTCTAAACCGGTGTGGCGATTAATCAGATTACCGGTGGTGCCGGTGGCATAGAGCACATGCGGTTGCAGCGCGCTCTGGTTGGCTTTGACCCACTCCAGTAGTGTTGCTTTGCAGTGATCGTGGGCAACGAGGGCAATGTGTTTCTGAACGTTAAGGGTACGAACGGTCTGCTCCATAGGGCTTCCTGTTTCTTCTCATGCATTAATTTTAAGGCATGAGTTTACCCCTGACATTTCAACACTATCAACTTGCGCGTAAGGTTTTCATCCAACTGATAAATCTCAGGCGTGTAGCAGCATCAAAACGCTGAAACCACTGTTGCAGATAAGGTAACTCCCCCGCATCCTGCCAGGCAAAATCGAGACTCATCTGGGCATCCGAAGCACTCACCGATTGCAGCGCAAAGCGAGGAACCGATGCCGCCTGGGCAGTACGGTTATAATTCAACATGGCCTTTTCCAGATCGCTATCACTACCCTGTGGTAAGCGATCGCGCACGCTGGTGATTTCATTGCCTCGTTCATCAATTAGCTGGAAATTGAGCGCCTTATCGAACGTGCTGCGTTCCCGGCGGTTGGCCAGAGCGGGTAAACGAATCGCGACTGAGGTGGCACTCGCATTGAACGTGACGATCATCGGCACCGACTGAAAATGCGTGGCATCCGCACAAGGTTTTTCAACGCGAAACAGGAATTGATGCTGCCCACGCTCCAGCTCCAGGCTGTCCGCGCCTTTCAGCAACGAGCCTGAGATTTTGCGACCATCGAGCACCAGCAAATCGATTTCAGGATCGAGTTTCAGGGTGATGGCATGGCAGGATGCCGATACGAGTAACACGAGTAAACTCGTAACAGCCAAAGACAGCTTCATTTCAACTCCCGGAGGATGGGGATTAAGGGTGATGTGTAGCAAATTATTACATTATGGCAGTAAATTTACATTTTCACATATTTATTCGTGCTGAGGCGCAAAGTTTTTATCCGAGGGGCTTGCACTGTGTCACGCAATGGCAACTACACTCAGGCGAACGAACAAGGAGAAAAAAATGAATGATCAAACGATTCGTGATGTGTTGAGCCGAACCAAACGCATTGCATTGGTCGGGGCGAGCGATCGCGCCGATCGCCCAAGCTATGGTGTGATGAAGTTTTTGCTTGATCAAGGTTATGAGGTTATTCCGGTGAGTCCAAAACTGGCGGGACAGCAATTGCTGGGGCAGACCGCTTACGCCACGCTGGCAGAAATTCCGGGTAAAGTGGATATGGTAGATGTGTTTCGCAATGCTGAGGCCGCGTGGGGTGTGGCACAGGAAGCGATTGCCATTGGTGCCGATACGCTGTGGCTGCAATTGGGCGTGATCAATGAACAAGCGGCAGTGTTAGCAAGAGATGCCGGCATGACGGTGGTGATGGATCGTTGCCCTAAAATTGAAATTCCGCGCCTGGGCATAGCGCCCCTGGCGCAGTAAAACAGCAACGGCGACCAAGGTCGCCGTTAGCATTAATGGCGCAGGCTGGGTGCCTGCAACTGCTGCCGGATAGAAGCGGCGAGTTCATCCATCGAAGGTTGCTCAGGATGCTCATACGACGTTTCACCTGCTAACTGAATTTCGGCGACATAGGTGTGTACCTGTTCGCCTTCTTCATCTTCCATCACCACGTGATACCAGGGTGCGGCACGCAGGGTTTCACTGGCGGCCACATCATCCTGTTCGGGTTCATCGAGTGAAAACTCCGGATCGACATCCACGATAACGCCGAGCACCCCGGAGAGACGGTGACGGACCTGCTGTCCAATTCCAAATTTACTGGTAATCATTGTGCCTCCCAAAACTGTGCCCTGTCTCTAATATGGAGGCAGGGTGCAGATTTTCAAGTCACAGCACGCGGCAGGCAAATCCTTTCAGATAAAGCCCTTCAGGATAGCTCGCGATCACGGGATGATCGGCTGCCTGACGGAACTGCTCAACAAATTGTACATCACGACCCGCATCCACTGCGGCATCGGCGATAATTTTCTGGAACAGATCGGTGGCCATCAGTCCAGAACAAGAGAACGTCAGCAGAATGCCGTTAGGATTGAGCAACTGCATCGCCAGCATATTGATATCTTTATATCCGCGACAGGCGCCCATCAGCTGGTTCTTGTTCTCAACAAACTTCGGCGGGTCCATCACAATGACGTCAAACTTTTCGCCGCTGTCACGATAGCGACGCAGTAGTTTGAACACATCATCACGAACGAACTGTGCACGCGATAGATCGAGGCCATTCAGCTCCACGTTCTGTTTTGCCACATCCAGCGCATCCTGTGACGTATCCACGCTGATCACTTCACGGCAGCCGCCCATCAAAGCTGACACGGCAAATCCACCGGTGTAGGAGAAACAGTTCAGCACACGAGCGTTCTCAGCGTAGCGGCGCGTGGCAAAACGGCTGTCACGTTGATCAAGGTAGTAACCGGTTTTATGGCCACCCTGAATATCGACCAGCAATTTCATGCCATGTTCGGTAATCGGCAGTAGTGGCGGAGGCAGCTCGCCGGTCACCGGACCTTGTGTCAATTCCAGTCCCTCTTTTTTGCGCACGGCAACATCAGAACGATCGTAAATAGCGCAAGTTGGGAAGCATTGCTGCAAAGCAGAGAGAATCGCCGGACGTTGATATTCAGCTCCGGCAGAAAGCAGTTGCAGCACCATAAAGTTGCCGAAACGGTCAATGGTCACGCCAGGCATGCCGTCCGATTCACCGGCAATCAGGCGATAGCTATCAAGGCCATCGCGCTGCGCCAGCCATTCGCGCCACTGCTGCGCTTTTTCGAAAGCACGCACAAAAAAGGCGATGTCGATTGACTCATCCTGCTGCCAGCTCCAGACGCGTGCGCGAATTTGTGACTGTGGGGAATAAGCGGCACGGGCCAGCCATTTACCATTGCTGTCGCAGACATCAATGGTTTCACCAGACTGGGCTTTGCCTTCCATACGGGCAACGGCACCTGAGAACACCCACGGATGGCGGCGGAGCAGGGATTTTTCACGTCCCTTAGCGAGAATCAATCGAACAGTCATGTTTGCTATGCTTACCTGAAAAAATGAGGCGCCATTTTCCGGTGGATGGCGGCAAATTGCAACGCACAATGGGGAGATCGCCATGGCGAACACTTGCTACAAAATTTGGGTGCACGGTATTGTGCAAGGCGTGGGCTTTCGTTATTACACGCAGTCACAGGCCAATAAATTAGGCGTTACTGGCTATGCGCATAATCTGCGTGACGGCAGTGTTGAAGTGCTGGCCGCTGGCGATGAACAAAAAGTGGATGCGTTAATCGCCTGGCTAAAAGCAGGAGGGCCGACCAGCGCTCGGGTTGATAAAGTGCTGGTGGAACCTCATCAACCCACGCCGATGCCCACGCGATTTACGACTGGCTAATTACAAACACTTGGCAGGTTTTGGCAAACCGGCAATTTTAGTGGCTTGTTTTGCCGGACCTTCCGGGAACAGTCGGAACAGGTAACGGCTATTGCCTTTTTCCTCGCCATATTTCTGCGCCATGGCTTTCACCAGCATGCGCACCGCAGGGGAAGTATTGAACTCCTGATAGAAGGCGCGCACAAAGTGCACCACTTCCCAGTGAGCCTCACTCATCACAATGGATTCATTCTCCGCAATCACCGCAGCGAGTGCTTCGCTCCAGTCCGCACTATTTTTTAAGTAGCCTTCCGCATCGGTGGCGATCTCTTTACCGGCAAAAATCACAGTTATTCCTCACAGCATTAAGGCGCGTATTGTAAGTTCGCCTGCGGTAAAAAAGCAAAAACCCCGCCGAAGCGGGGTTAGTCGTGTTAACTGCAATGACTTAATCTTTGCTGGCGAAACCTAACAGGCTCAGCAGACTGACAAAGATATTGTACAGCGAGACATACAAGCTCACGGTGGCGCGGATGTAGTTGGTTTCGCCACCATGAATGATGTTACTGGTTTCCCACAGAATCGCACCCGCAGAGAACAGGATAAACAGCGCACTGATCGCCAGATGCAGCGCTGGCAGTTGCAAGAAGATATTCGCCACAACCGCAACCAGCAGCACCACGAAGCCAGCCATCATCATGCCGCCGAGGAAGGACATGTCACGACGTGTGGTCAGGACGTACGCCGAGCAGCAGAAGAACACCAGCGCCGTGCCGCCCAGCGCCATGGCAATCACATCGCCCATGCCCGCAGCGAGGAAAGAGCTCAGAATGGGACCGAGGCAGTAACCGAGGAAGCCAGTAAAGGCGAAGGCCGCCAGGATCCCTGCCGGGCTATTTGCCAGACGATAGGTCAGGAACATCAGACCGTAAAAACCGACCAGCATCAAAATTAAGCCCGGAGAGGGCAGAGCAAACACGGTGCTGAGCGTGGCGGTGACCGCGGAAAACGCCAGCGTCAGGCCCAGTAAGAAGTAGGTATTGCGCAGCACTTTGTGGGTGCTGATCAGCGATTGCTGCTGTGACGAGCTAATTATTCTATCCATCATGCGCTCCATTATAGAGAGAGAACACCAAATATGGCCTGAGGATACGCAACGGCTCCCAGACAGCAAAGTCGTTTTACCCATCTTTACGCGATAAATTGCTGTTTCGCTGAGCAGAATGGTGATTTTAACAGCGAAAAAATGGATTTTGGCTGTTTTTCAGGCGAACGATTCAATCCACGCTTTACATCGTTCGGGGGGATGTTTATAGTGCGCCTCATTGCGGAGGGGTGGCCGAGTGGCTTAAGGCAACGGTCTTGAAAACCGTCGATGGGAAACCATCCGAGAGTTCGAATCTCTCCTCCTCCGCCATCACTCTTGCAGAGTGAAGTGACAAAAAGATTTCCGGAGGGATGGCCGAGTGGCTTAAGGCAACGGTCTTGAAAACCGTCGATGGGAAACCATCCCAGAGTTCGAATCTCTGTTCCTCCGCCATACTAAAGAAGCCCGCAGAAATGCGGGCTTTTTGCTTTTCTGCTTTCCTGAATTCCGAAAAACATCCCGTTGCTTTTCAATCTGCTGCCGTAACCCGACGGCACGCGCGTTTACTGCTATATTCCATTCACGGTTTTTGTAAACACCTGGCGATTTTCCGAGGCAAGCTGGGTTACACTGTGCGGTAATTCGCTCAATGGCGAGCTAATCGTCTGAATGCCAGAGTGTTTCACTGATGAATTATGGAATAGGCACAATGATCAAGAAACTGAGTCTTTGCGCGTTGTCAGTTATCGCTGCGCTCCCGATCGGTATGTCTGCTTACGCGGCAGATGGAGATATGCAGTTACAGCAAGTGCTGATGCTGAGCCGTCACAATCTGCGCGCACCGTTAGCCAACAACGGCAGCGTGCTGGAACAATCCACTAAGAAGAATTGGCCGCAGTGGGATGTGCCCGGCGGCGAGTTAACCACCAAAGGCGGCGTGCTGGAAGTCTACATGGGTAACTATACCCGCCAGTGGCTGGCACAGCAGGGCCTGGTGGAAAGCGGCACCTGCCCGGACAGCAGCAACATCTTCGTCTATGCCAATAGCCTGCAACGTACGGTAGCGACCGCGCAGTACTTCATTACCGGTGCTTTCCCGGGCTGTGATGTTTCCGTGACGCATCAGGATGCGATGGGAACCATGGATCCTATCTTTAATCCGGTCATCACTGACGGTAGCGACGCATTCAATAAGAAAGCGCTGGCGGCGATGACGGCTGCGAATGAGAAGCTGGCGCTGAAACCGGCTTTCCAGCAGTTAGAAAAGATTGTTGATTATAAATCTGCACCGGCCTGTAACGGTAAAAAACAGTGTGATCTGAGCAGCGGCGATAACACCTTCAGCGCGGAAAATGGCAAAGAGCCTAACGTGAACGGGCCGCTGAAAATCGGTAACTCCCTGGTCGATGCCTTCACGCTGCAATATTACGAAGGTTTCCCCGCCGATCAGGTGGCCTGGGGACAGATCAAAACCCCTGAGCAGTGGAAATCTCTCGCAGCGATCAAAAATGGTTATCAGGATGCGCTGTTTACTTCTCCCGATGTTGCACGTGAAGTGGCCGCACCGCTGGTGGATTACATCCGCAGCCAGTTAGTGGATCAAGACAAAGCGAACGCACCGAAAGTCACGGTGATGGTGGGGCACGATTCGAATATTGCTTCACTGCTCAGCGCATTGCAGGTTAAGCCATACGAGCTGCCGGGCAACGATGAGAAAACGCCTATCGGTGGTCAGGTGGTGTTTGAGCGTTGGCACGATGCTAAAAACAATAAAGACCTGCTGAAAGTGGAATACGTTTATCAGACCGCAGAACAACTGCGTAATGCCGATGTGCTGAGCCTGAAAAACCCGCCGAAGCGTGTCACGCTGCAACTGGCAGGCTGCGATGCCGATGCCAATGGTTACTGCAGCTGGGATCAGTTTGCTACTGCGTTGAATACTGCTCTGCAGGGCACACCGCTGCAGCCAGCTGCTCCGGCTCCGGCAGCGCAGCCAGCGGCACAACCTGCGCCTGATGCCAATGACGACGCTAAGGCCAAAGCAGATCAAGCCGCGGCTGATAAAGCGGCCGCCGACAAAGCCGCAGCAGATAAAGCAGCAGCGCAGAAAGCGGCTGATGCTAAAACCGCTGAAGAGAAAGTGAAGGCGGATAAAGCGGCTGCGCAAAAAGCAGCAGAGGATAAAGCGAAAGCCGAGAAAGCCACCGCGCAGAAAGCGGCGGAGGACAAAGCGAAAGCCGATGCCGCTGCAGCGCAAAAAGCACAGTCAGATGCGACGCCAGCCAAGCCGGAAGGCGAGGCGGCAAAACCGGCACCTGCCAGCAACTAACGTTGCTACCATGGAAAAACCCCGTCGCGACGGGGTTTTTTATTTGCGTTAACCAGCCACGACCACCAGTTTTTGATTCGCAAACTCCTTCAGGCCAAGATCGGACAACTCGCGTCCATAGCCTGAGCGTTTCACGCCACCAAACGGCAATTCTGCGGCGGTATCGCTTTGGGAATTAATAAACACCATACCTGTCTCGATCTGCGATGCCATGTTGCGCCCACGCAGGATATCGCGCGTCCAGACTGAACCGCCTAAGCCATAGTGCGAATCATTGGCCAGCGCGACGGCGGTGCGATCGTCAGCCACCACATAAACCTGTGCGACGGGTCCAAAGAACTCCTGGTAATAGGCAGGATTTTGCGGCGTAAGGCCGGTGAGTATGGTCGGCTGATAATAACAACCCACGCCTTCAATCACTTTGCCGCCCAGTTCAACATGCGCACCCTGCTTAATCGCATCTTCAACCTGCTTCACTAAACGGTCGCGTGCCTCTTTCGATGAAAGCGGACCCAGCGTGGTGCTCTCATCCAGTGGATCCCCCGGTTTGGCCGATTGCAGGGCCGCACTAAACTTCGCCATAAACTCCGTCGCGATTTTTTCGTGCAGGATAAAGCGTTTAGCTGCTGTACACACCTGACCACAGTTGCTCAATCGTGCCTGCACGCCCTGGCGCACAGCTTCGTCGATATCGGCATCGTCCAGCACCACGAACACATCATTGCCGCCTAACTCCAGCGTGGATTTTTTCAGATGCTTGCCTGCTTGTTCCGCCACGGCGCTGCCGGCACGTTCAGAGCCCGTTAGCGCGACACCTTGCACGCGCGGATCGGCAATCAGATCGGCGACCTGTTGATTCGAGATAAAAAGATTAGTCCATGCACCCTTTGGCGCCCCCGCTTCTTCAACCAGTTTTTCGAAGACATCCGCACAGTGCGGCACAATGTTGGCATGTTTTGCCAGTACCGGATTTCCCAGTGCCAGATTCGGTGCCAGCACACGCATCAGCTGGTAATAAGGGAAGTTCCAGGGCTCGACGGCCACCACCACCCCTATCGGGTGATATTCAAGCCAGGCATCGCCCACCGTACTGGGATAGGGTTGTGCCTGTAACAAGTGAGCCGCATGTTCCGCATAATATCTGGCGATCTGTGCGCAAATTTTTACTTCACCTCGGCTCTGTCCGATTAACTTGCCCATCTCACGACTCGCAATCTCCGCTAATTCATCAACGCGTTGATCAATCAAATCGGCCAGTCGGTGCAGCACCTGCAGGCGTGGCTGCATATCGCCTTTGCACCACGTAGAGTGGTAGAGTTCGTCAGCCGCGCTGAGTGCCTGCTGCATAAAGGTGTCATCGTGATTAGGCCAGGATTTCAGCAACTGATTATTGGCCGGATTGATGCTTTGGTAGGCTGACATAAAGGGTTCCTTGGCAGAAAAAATGACAAAGGCGGGACATGCCCGCCTGCGTTTTAAACGTTTTTACGCTCGACGGTTTTGTCGTCCCACGTCAGAACGTCCTGATCGGTCTTATCAAAAGCGCGGAGCAGCACATCGTCGCTTCCTTGCTGACGCCAGATTTCTTCCGCGAGTCGTTCGTCATAATTCGCCACCTCAAAAATGGCTTCAGCAATTTCAGGTGAGGTGTGGCGCAGCGTGGCCCATTCGCCCACGTGGTGAGCTTTCGACTGTTCTGTGGCCATAAAGGTCTCCTGTTGTGGATTTATCCTTGCAGTTTTACCGCCAGTCCGGCGACGTATTGGCCCTGATAGCGGGCAATTCCCAGTTCCTCCGCAGACGGTTGGCGTGAGCCATCACCGCCAGCAATCGTGGTGGCGCCATAAGGCGTACCGCCCCGAACCTGAGAAATATCGAAAAGTTCTTTGGTGCCATAACCAATGGGCACGATGACCATGCCGTGATGGGCGAGAGTGGTCCATACCGAGGTAATCGTTTGTTCCTGACCGCCACCGGTGCCAGTCGAGGCGAATACACTGGCGAGTTTGCCGTACAGCGCACCAGAGGCCCACAATCCACCAGTGCGATCCCAGAAATTACGCATCTGACCGGCCATGTTGCCAAAGCGGGTTGGCGTACCCACGATAATGGCGTCGTATTGGGTTAAATCTTCAGGTTTTGCTTCAGCCGCTGACTGATTCACCTTACCGCCCACCTGCGCAAATCTCTCCGCATCCATGCTTTCCGGTACACGAAGAATAGTGACTTCTGCACCGCTCACACTCTTTGCGCCTTCAGCCACGGCTTGCGCCATGGTTTCGATATGTCCATACATTGAGTAATAAAGCACCAAAACTTTTGCCATGGTTTTCTATCCTGCTGAGGGTGATGAGTATTCAGAAGTATAGAAGAGACTGCGTAAGGTGCCGGAAGGGAGGACGAATGGGGCAGTTCAGTGCTGCGCTTTTTGCCGGGCTAACCGCTTGTAAGCTGGAGATTAATCTGGTTTATGATGGATAAATAAGTGAATTATGTGTTTCAAAGTGTGAATATTAGCTGAATGTCTAGTTGAGTTGACTATTCTTTCATCAGGCGGCGCGAATACTCCGTCGTCTCGCTTTTCACCCTATTGGATGAAAAGGTCTAACCACAGATGCTCAATCCCTGGAGGAAATGATGGCACAACATCGTGGAGGATCTGGTAATTTCGCGGAGGATCGCGAGAGAGCCGCGGAAGCCGGACGTAAAGGCGGCAAAAATAGCGGCGGTAATTTTAGGAACGACCCGCAACGCGCTTCCGAAGCAGGTGAAAAAGGGGGACGCAGTCGCAGCAAGAAGTAATGTGATTGTGTTTGATTCCCCCTCCGCCGGGTTCGCCCGGCGGTAACAAAGATTGCATTTCCCCTCATGGCCAGGCAAAAATGACCGCCAACCGATTATTTTGGTGCGTTATGTCCGCTTTAAGCTCACGTCTCAGCCTGCGTATTACGCGTCAGGAACTTGTCCTTATCTTCATCACCATGGTTTGGGGTGGCACCTTTTTGGTGGTTCACCGGGCGATGGCGCACTCTGGTCCGTTTTTCTTTGTGGGGCTGCGCTTTGCGACGGCATCGCTGTTGCTGGCCTTCTTCTTTCGTCGCTACCTGAAACACATGACATGGCTCGAAGTTAAGGCCGGTGCGTTGATAGGACTGGCGATTGCAGGTGGCTACGGCTTACAAACCTGGGGAATGCAAACCATTTCCAGCAGTCAGTCGGCGTTTTTAACGGCGCTGTATGTGCCGGTGGTGCCATTGTTGCAATGGATATTTCTGCGCCGCCCACCTGGATTAATGGCATGGATTGGCATCATGCTGGCGTTCACCGGTTTAGTGCTGGTGGCCGGGCCACAAGATGGCAGCCTGACATTAAACGCCGGTGAAATAGCCACATTGCTCAGTACGCTGGCCATCGCGGCTGAAATCATTCTGATTAGCCGCTTTGCCGGGCAGGTAGATGTGCGTCGTGTGACGCTGATTCAGCTGATGGTCGCATCGGCCTGTGCCTTTGTCTTTATGATCCCTAACGGTGAGTCGGTCCCAACAATCTCAACGCCATTGCTGTTGAGTGCACTGGGGCTAGGTGCGGCCAGTGCGTTGATTCAGGTGACAATGAACTGGGCGCAGCGCAGCGTGTCACCGACACGTGCCACAGTGATTTACGCCGGTGAACCGGTCTGGGCAGGGGTGGTAGGGCGTATTGCGGGTGAACGTTTACCGGCCGCCGCCCTGTTGGGTGGTGCGCTGATCGTCTGTGGGGTCATCGTCAGCGAGTTACGACTTCGCCGCAAGAAAGCGGTGCCTGAGCAGGCACCGCTGGAGCCTTAAGGTTGCTGTCGTGCCGCCTGGTTTGCCAGTGCGGCACCACGACGTTTGAGGATCGCGTTAAGAATGATGGCACCGAAGGTTGCTGTGCCAATTCCCCCAATGGTGAAACTGCCGATCTTCAAAGCGAAATCGCCAGCGCCCAGCACTAAGGTGGTGGCCACCATGATTAAATTGCCGTTCTGACTGAAATCAACGTTGTTTTGCACCCAGATTCGCGCACCTGCCACGGCAATCAAGCCAAATACCACAATAGAGGCACCGCCAATCACCGGGCCGGGAATGGTATGGATCAAGGCACCAAACTTCGGTGAAAAGCCGAGTATCAGCGCAATCACTGCTGCCGCGACAAACGCCAGTGTCGAATAGACTTTGGTGACCGCCATGACGCCGATATTCTCTGCGTAAGTTGTCACGCCGCTGCCTCCCATGGAACCTGACAGCATGGTGGCGAGGCCATCCCCGACAAACGCACGCCCCATCCAGGGATCAAGATTGCGCCCCGTCATACCGGCAACGGCTTTAATATGCCCAAGGTTTTCAGCCACCAGAATGATGGCGACAGGGGCAATCATCACTATCGCCTGCATATCAAACACCGGTGCGGTGGTGTGCGGTAAACCAAACCAGGGCGCATTGGCGACACCGCTAAAATCGACCGGCTTGCCGAGGCCAAACACATTGGTGAGCAAGGCGTAGATTGCCCAGGCGACAATCAGGCCAACCAGAATCAGTAAGCGCTGAACCAGACCGCGAGTGAAAACCGCGACCACGCCGATGCATAACACCGTCATCACCGCCATCCAGCTGTCAAACATCGATGCAGAAACACCGTGCACGGCGATTGGAGCCAGATTAAGGCCAATCGCCATCACCACTGCACCGGTGACGACGGGCGGCATCAAGCGTTCAATCCAACCCGTACCGACTTTCATCACAATCAGGCCAATCAGGGTATAGAGTGCGCCACACGCAATGACCCCGCCCAGCGCCAGGGCCAGATTAGGGTTCAATCCCTGGCCGTTAAATCCGGTCACCGCGATAATGACCCCAACAAAGGCGGCGCTGGATCCGAGATAACTGGGGACGCGGCCGCCGGTCACAACAAAAAACAGCAGCGTGCCGATGCCGGAAACCAGAATCGCCAGATTGGGGTCCAGTCCCATCAGCAACGGCATCAATACCGTCGCGCCAAACATTGCTACAGCATGCTGCAGGCCCAGCACAAATGTCTGCCCAAACGGCAGGGTTTCATCCGGTGCAATCAGCCCATCTTCGGTCATGGCTGACTTTTTCTGCCAGCGGGGGAACCAGGAATTCGCCATCGTTTTCTCCAGGGTAGCGGTGGAACCGGGCCGCGCAGAGCGGCGTTAGCGGGCGTCCTGCCGTAAAAGGTGATGATATCCACGGTCAAACCACGCCAGGCCATGGGAATCATCGTTACGTACCAGCGCCAGCGCTTCACACATCAAAACGTCGTGTGTGCCAACACTAACCACCTGGGTGATTTTGCAATCAAACGACACGGTGGCGCCCTCCAGCAGCGGTGAACCGCTGGCCAGCGTGTGCCAGTTAGCTGCAGCAAAACGCTGATCCATCGGCGTTTTACCACCAAACAGCGTAGAAAGATCCTCATGACCGGCTGCCAGGGTGTTGACGCACAGATAGCCATTATCCCGAAAGGTTGGCCAGACCGATGCCGAACGATTCAGACACACCAGCAAAGTAGGCGGCGTATCCGTCACGCTGCAGACAGCAGATGCGGTGAATCCGGCGCGACCCGCCGGACCGTCGGTGGTGATGATATTCACCGCAGCACCCAATCGTGCCATGGCATGGCGAAAAGCATCGCGGTCAACATTGGGCGGCAGCGGCAATTCATGCACACTCATGATTCAACTCCTCTGTTCAACTTGCGGCACGCTGTGCCGGTGCAGCGGTTTCGGCCAACCATTGCAGCAGCAGTGCGTTGAAGTTATCGGCATCGGTCACGCTCATTGCATGTCCACCCCACGGCATCTCAATCAGACTGCTGTCAGGCAACGCCTGGGCCAGCAGTGGCGAGCAGCTCCACGGCACCAGTAGATCGTCCTGGCTACAGATGGCTAACACTGGTTGCTGAATCCGCGCCGCATGGGCACGAAAATCACAGTTCATTAATGCATGTAATCGACGTAGCAGATTCTCCATACCCTGAAAATGAGCCACGTGATGAGCATCTTCAGCCGTGATACGCGCCTGATGGCGCGCCAGCCATTCAGCCGGATAGAGGAACAGCGGCTGCGCCCGTACAAAGGCTTCAACGCCCACGTTGAGCAGGAGATCCTGCCGCACCTGGAAGCAGCGTTGCGTATGAGGATCCAGCGACAGCCAGCCATTAATCACCACGATGCGGCCGACACGGTTGGGATAATCCAGGGCCAGCTGCAGGCCAATCAGGCCACCCAGCGCGTGGCCAATAATGTCGTAATAGTGAATGTCATGTTGCGCCAGTCGTTCAGCCAGTTCGGCGGCCATCATCGCCATGCTGTAGCCTTCAGGCAGCGTATCGGCACTGCGACCGGTACCGCGCTGATCGTAAGTCACCACCCGATAATGGGGAGTGAGCGCCGCCAGCTGGGGTTGCCAAAAGCCCGCCACGCCACCCAGGCCGGACGACAGCACCAGCGTTGGCGCGTCGGCAGCGGTTAAACCATGAATCTCAAGGTGCATTACGCCTCCTGGGGACCGGTGTGCGCGACGCTGGCAATTTCAATCAGCGCATCTGGTTTAACCAATCCGCACTGAATGCAAAAGCGTGCTGGCTTGTCGCCGGGGAAATACTCGGCATAAACCTGGTTAATCGCGGCGTAGTTGCTCCAGTCGGTGAGGAATATAGAGTTGAAAGTGACATCACTCATCTTGCCACCGGCGGTCTCGATCACCTTTTTAATGGTTTCCAGCACGTGGCGGGTTTGTGCCGCTGCATCGCCGACGTGGACCACATTGTTACTGGCATCGAACGGTAGCGTGCCTGACACGTAAACCACGCCATCGGCCAGCGTTCCCGGCACAAAGGGCGCAATCGGGGTGCCGCTACCGGCAGGGATAATCACACTTTTAGGCATCGTCGCAGTTCCTTATCGTTATGGTTTTGCAGGTGAGATTGGCCTTAAGCCCTCAGGGCTTCACAAAAGGTGTCTGTGTCACTGACCCAGCCAAAGAAGGTTTCGATGTTGAAAATGGCAGCCTGCTGAGCAAACGCCGGTCCGGCCTGATAAGTGGCGTCTTCCAGCACTACACCAAAATATTCGAGGAAGAAGCCGTCACGCAGCGTGGATTCGACACACACGTTGGTGGCAATGCCGGTGAACACCAGATGGCGGATGCCGCGGCTGCGCAGCATGCTATCGAGTGGAGTATTGAAGAAGCCGCTGTAGCGCGGTTTGGGCAGTACGATGTCTCCTGCCTGCGGCACCAGTTCATCCACCAGCGCATAATCCCAGCCGCCTTTCGACAGCAGCGTGCCCTGTAACTCCGGGCGCTTACGCATGGTTTTCAGTGCATTCGATTTATGGAAGTTAGGCGAGCCAGCATCACCCGCTTCGATGTACTGGTCGTCCCAGCCGTTCTGGAACCAGATAATTTGCATGCCAGCGGCGCGTGCCGCGGTGACCGCCTGATGAATTTTGGCGATCACGGGTTTGGTGGCGGAGACATCAAAACCGGCAAGATCCAGATAACCCCCTTCAGTGGCATAGGCGTTTTGCATATCAACGACAATCAAGGCACTTTGCGCCGGCGGCAGTGAGATAGCTTCTGGCCGGGCGGGCAGGGTGATATTGGGCAAACTCGACGTATGGGCGCAAGTCACGGTACTCATCAGGCAACCTCCTTCTGCGAAGTGATAACGTTTTGACGACACTGCATTAATGGCTGGATACGTTCGCCGAAATCTTCAATGCCTTGCAGGAAGTCATCAAAGGTCAGGAGTACGCCTTGAGCGCCATCGACCTCTGCCACTTCATCCAACATTCGTGCCACATTGGCGTATGAACCCACCAGGGTGCCCATATTGATGTTGACAGCTGAGGTGGGATCGGCCATCTGACGCACGTTGGTATCGCTACCCGATTTGGTGTCCTGCTGGCTTTGCGTGGTGAGCCAGGCAAGCGCTTCTTCATCGGCACCTGCTTTGTAATGCTCCCATTTGGCACGCGCGGCCTCATCGCTTTCGGCGGCGATGATCATAAACAGCACGTAAGAGCCGACATCGCGCCCGGCGTGATCCGCTGCGGCTTTCATGCGGCTGGCGGTCGGGGCGAAAGCGGTGGGCGTGTTGACCCCTTTGCCGAAGCAGAAGTTGTAATCGGCGTGCTGCGCGGAGAATGCCATACCGGCATCGCTCTGTCCGGCGCAGATCACCTTCATCGGTTTCTGCGGTTGCGGGCTGACGCGGCAGTCGTTCATGGTGAAAAATTCACCCTTGAAGTCACTCTGACCGCTGCCCCATAAATCGCGCAGCACGGTGACGTATTCGGTGAGGTATTGGTAACGGCTGGAGAAGTACTCATCACCCGGCCACAATCCCATCTGTTCGTATTCGGGTTTCTGCCAGCCGGTGACCAGATTGACGCCGAAACGGCCATTGGAAATCGAATCGATGGTGGCGGCCATACGCGCCACAATTGCTGGGGGCAGCGTCAGCGTGGCTGCCGTGGCATAGATCTCAATCCGTGAGGTCACCGCCGCGAGCCCCGCCATCAGCGTGAAGGATTCGAGGTTGTGATCCCAGAATTCGGTTTTACCTCCGAAGCCACGCAATTTGATCATCGAGAGCGCAAAGTCGAAGTGATAGTGCTCGGCCTTCAGCACAATCTCTTTATTCAGTTCAAAAGTCGGTTTGTACTGCGGCGCATGGGTGGAAATGAGCCAGCCATTGTTGCCAATCGGGATAAATACGCCAATTTTCATGTGAAACCTCTCTGCATTGAACGGGCATTGCTTTACGCGCTGCACTGCTTCCTGCACGCATCCTGCGAGCGGCGCTCAGTCACAAAATTGCAAAGCCTGTGCCACATTTTTAAATGCCTTATACAACAATGTGTTAAAAACTATTGAAGAATGAAAGTAGAGCGGTTGGTCTAAATCAGACCGTTTGGTCAAAACTTTTTGCACGTTTTTCATGCGCACAGTGGTCAAAAAAGGTGCAGGGCGAGCGATTAGGCAGGAAAGAGGGGCTTTGTTATGATGCGGACAGGCAGGATTGAAGAGGTAACAGTGTGAAAAGCGATGAAAAACAACCGGGCCGACGTTCACGTGCCGTTGCCGCGAAACGGGCTGCGATACTGGAAGCGGCGTTAAGCTTCTTCTCGCAGTTCGGTATTCACGGTACCAGCCTCGATAAAGTGGCAGAGCGTGCCGATGTCTCCAAGACCAATTTGCTTTACTACTATCCCTCAAAAGAGGTGCTGTATATCGCGGTTCTGAAAGAGATCCTTGATGTATGGCTGGCACCACTGCGCGCACTGCGCCACGATCAGGACCCACTGACCGCCATTCGGAAATATATCCGTCTTAAGCTGGAGGTGTCGCGTGATCACCCACAGGCCTCGCGCTTGTTCTGTCTCGAAATGCTACAAGGTGCCCCTTTACTCAAAGGTGAACTGGCCGGGGATTTAAAAGCGCTGGTAGATGAGAAGGCGGCGATCATCGAGCAGTGGATTGCGGAAGGGCGGTTAGCCGGTGTGCAACCTCAGCATCTGTTTTTCCTGCTGTGGGCCACCACGCAACACTACGCAGATTTTGCTTCACAGGTTGAAGCGATCACCGGCCAGACGCTGAACGATCCTGCGTTTTTTGAACAAACGCTGGAGAATGTACAGCGCATGATAATTGAAGGGATCCGCGTGCGTTGATCCCGCTTTAGCCAGGAGAGTGCATGGATTCGCTATCACAATTGACGTTGGGCGCGGCGGTCACCGTTGCGGTGATGGGCAAACGCGTGCCGTTATGGCAATCGGCGCTAGTGGGTGCGATTGCCGGCACCTTGCCCGATCTTGATGTGTTTATCGATCATGGCGATGCGATTCGCAATATGACGCTGCATCGTACTGAGAGCCATGCGCTGATATGGCTCACGTTAGTTGCGCCCCTGCTGGCCTGGCTGATCGCAGGTGCAACACGCAGTCGCTCCCACTGGCGCGGTTGGTGTCTGGCAATTTGGCTGGCCCTGATTACGCATCCATTGCTCGATCTGACAACGGTGTACGGCACGCAACTGGGGTTGCCGTTTACCGATTTCCCCTACGCGATTGGCAGCATGTACATCATCGATCCGTTGTATACCCTGCCATTGCTGATCGCGCTGGGAGTGGCGTTATGGCGGCGTGATGGGGTAGGACTGCGCTGGAATCAGTCGGGTTTGCTGATCAGTACGCTGTATCTTGGCTGGAGCATGGTGGTGCAGGGCGTGGCGACGCAGCATATCAATCGTGATTTGACTGATCAATCCATCAAGCCGCAGCAGGTGCTGGTGACGCCAACGGCGTTTAATACCCTGGTGTGGCGAACCGTGATTATGACCCCCGATCGTTACGGTGAAGCCTATTGGTCACTGCTGTCACCCGATCGTGCACTGGAAATTCATTGGCATCCGCGCAACCCGGAATTGTTCGATGCGTTTAAAGGCGACTGGTATGCCGAGCGAGTGGCGTGGTTCAGCCATGGTTTTTACGCCATGCGCCAGCAGGGTGAAGATACCTTGATTTCGGATTTAAGGATGGGGGAAGCGCCCAATTACACCTTCAGCTTCAATCTGGGATCGGCACATGTTCCCGAACCGGCACCGGAAAGGGAGCCTTCGGTACGGCCTTCACTGGCGCAGGCATGGCATAAATTACGCGAAAGGTTATAAAAAAAGCCCCGAGCATTCGGGGCTTTTTTCGGCAGGGCTATCAGGCTTTACGACGACGTAACAACCAGCCCATAGTGAGAATGACGAACCACAGCGGCGTGACCATCAACGCCTGGCGGGTATCATCTTGCAAGGTGAGCAGGACAATGACAAAGGCGAAGAACGCCATGCACACCCAGCACATCAGCTTGCCCAGCGGCATCTTGAACTTCGACTCAGCATGACGTTGTGGATGCTGTTTGCGGTAAGCCAGATAGCTGCACAGGATGATGGTCCAGACGAACATAAACAGAATTGCCGATACCGTTGTAACCATGGTGAATACCGTCATCACATCGGGAATCAGGTAAATCAGCGCCACGCCGCACAGCAGGCAGAAGCAGGAGAAAAACAGCCCGGTGGTGGGAACCGCGCGTGCCGACAGGCGGCCAAACGCTTTGTGTGCCACGCCTTGTTCTGACAGACCGTACAGCATACGGCTGGTGGAGAAAATGCCGCTGTTGGCGGATGATGCAGCAGAAGTCAGCACCACGAAGTTCACGATGCTGGCGGCGGCGGGTAATCCGATCAGCACAAACATCTCAACGAAGGGGCTGCGGTCTGGCATCACCTGATTCCACGGCGTCACCGCCATGATCACCAGCAACGCCAGAACGTAAAACATAATGATGCGCAACGGAATGGCGTTAATCGCGCGTGGCAACACCTTGTGCGGATCTTTGGTTTCTGCTGCGGCTGTTCCCACTAACTCAATGCCGACGAAGGCAAATACCGCAATCTGGAAGCCAGCAAAGAAGCCGCTCAATCCTTTCGGGAACATACCGCCATGATCCCAGATATTGCTCAGGGCCGCGGCGCTGCCGTTAGGCGAAGGATAATGCATGCTGACCAGCACAATGCCGGTCACGATCAGAGCAACAATCGCCACGATTTTAATAATCGCGAACCAGAATTCCATTTCGCCAAACAATTTCACCGTTGCGATATTGAGCGCCAGGAACACAAATATACACAGCAGCGCACTCATCCAGATGGAGAAGTCGGGGAACCAGAGTTGGAAATAGGCACTAATGGCCACGACATCAGCAATGCCCGTTACCACCCAACAGAACCAGTAAGTCCAGCCGGTAAAATATCCCGCCCATGGCCCGAGTAAGTCGGCAGCAAAATCGCTGAATGATTTATATTCAAGATTTGAGAGCAGCAGTTCGCCCATAGCGCGCATGACGAAAAACAGCATAAAACCGATGATCATATAAACGAAAATGATCGAGGGGCCGGCCAGGCTGATGGTTTTACCTGAGCCCATAAACAACCCGGTGCCGATCGCGCCACCGATAGCAATCAGTTGGATATGGCGGTTATGCAGATTACGCTGGAGCTTATCGGGCTGTTCGGCCTCGATAAGCGCCTCTTTGGATTGATCAACCATAAATATATCTTTCCTGTTTTGATGTTGTGTCAGCTCTACTGGCTGTTAGATAACGTGCCGTTTGATAGGGCAAGTGGCATAAGATAGTGGAAAGGTTGCAACTCTCGGTAATTGTTTTTTTACAATTGTGACCTTTTACGGGGTTTCCTCTGTCAGTAAATATTTACATGGCATAATCCACGGTACATTTGCGTAAATCTTCAGCAATTAAGCCTTTTCTGCGTTATCTCCCCATTTTGCCACCTACACTTACGTCTTCTTTTTATGAGTAAACGTGAGGTGTGATGCGCGCATTATTAGCGATTGTTCTGTTGGCATTATGTGGCTGGTGGAGTTTGCCGTGGCTGAAAACGCATTTGCCGCCGCAGTGGAATCCGTTTACGCCGCTGTCGGTCACTGACCCACAAGGATGGATGATGCGCTACAAATTGCAGCGCCTGAGTCACGATCCTGCGGCCTGTATGGCGGTGATGCAGCGAGCCAGTCAGCAGGGATGGGTAGAATTTCGCGCGGTGCCAGCACTGAAAGGTGATTGCCCTATTGAACAACCTTTGCGCGTGAGTGGTTTTGGTGAAGTGACATTGAGCAGCAGCTTTCTTGCCAGTTGCCCCATGGCAGTGAGCAGCACAATCTATGTCGTCAACAGCACTCACGCCTTGCAGCAGGCAGGTATCAACAGCCCGATTCGGCACATCAGCCACGTCGGCAGTTACGCCTGTCGAAATATCTATCATCGCCAGCAGGGGCGTTTAAGCGAGCATGCAACAGCAGATGCATGGGATGTGACAGGGTTTCAGCTTGCGGATGGACGCTGGCTGCAGGTGGCAAAAAACTGGCATCAACCTGAGGATGCGGCTGCAGGGCTCCGCGCTTTATGGCAAAACGGCTGTGCGACCTTTGGCAATGCGTTAGGACCGGATTACAACGCCGCGCATGCCGGACATTTTCACCTGGGCATGCGCGGCGCCGGATACTGTCGTTAGTTAGACGGCGGGGTTAAGCCCTCGTTTTATCAGGAAATGATTAGCGGGCCAGGAGAATAGAAAACCGATGATCATGGCCAGTTGTAACATAAACC
The DNA here is from genome assembly GCF_000963995.1 of Pantoea sp. SM3. NCBI lineage: Bacteria > Pseudomonadati > Pseudomonadota > Gammaproteobacteria > Enterobacterales > Erwiniaceae > Pantoea > Pantoea sp. SM3. Next base: position 49,499 of record NZ_JZRD01000033.1, on the reverse strand, counting down.
AGAAAGCGACCAGCAACGGATTGATTTGCTGGTTGAGAACAAATTTTAGTGCCAGTGCCATAAAGATAAAAATACCTAATTGATAAATCAGCAGGGGGAATGTTTCGGTTTTAAATGCTAATAATAACGCCCGGCCAAATGAACGTTTTTCACGTTGGCGAATCGCCAGGAACTGGAAAAATAAACCCACCACCAGAGAAACTATCAAGCAAATAATTGCCTGCATCCAAAGCGTTGGCATAATGGCGAACTGATTTAGCAAGGTGATTATTGGTAGGGTCATTATGTCGCCAAATATACAGGCCGCAGCAGATAATGAGGTGGAAATAAATATTGTTTGCCAGCTGGCATTACTCTGAATTTTTTGTGGAACCAGCAGCGCAAGTTTTACCTGACGTGAAGGTTTACGGCCCAGATACCACCAGGCTAACCATCCGATGAACGGCATATAGAGGCCGGTCAGCGGCCAGATGATATTCATGATGGCCACCGGATGCGGGTGACGGAAAAGATCTTTTAAGATCATCAGCGCTGTACAACCGCCCAGTACAAGGAAAGGTAATGCCAGTTGGTTCATCATAGTCAGCCCCGTTATGATGCTCGAATACGCATGACAATGCGCCAGTATGCATGAGGGCGCAACGTCTTCCCCTGAAAAGTCCACAGCGTCATCACCCGTACATCCTCTAAGCGTAGCTGGAAAAGAGGGTGACGGAAATCACGTTATACCGCTCACCACAGAAATCACTGGGATTAAGAATGAGCCGAATAGGCGTCGTCCCACAAATACCGCTATTACCCTCAGTAATCGCTTTCAAAGTGAGTGATTTTGGTTAATGACGATGCTAAAAATTTATCAATCTAATGATGATTTTCGATGAATAGGGTGATTGAAACTCCTTCGGAAAAATCCTATTCTAATCAGGAAAGAGGATTAAAGTTGTGAAGCTGTTGGCAAAATGTATCTGCTTTCAGTTCCCCATAATGGTAACGCATTGACAACAGGATGGTTATGATTGTTACCCCGCGGGCTGCTCTCATTTCAATCAATATTTTTTCTCTAGTTAATTTATTTTTTGTGTTAATCAGAACGAATAACAAGTTAAAGCGTGAAACAACGCTGAGGCAATAATGACGACCGATAATTATTTCGTCTGGCGTGGCGAAACTGAAAATGAATTTCAGGCGCTGACGGAAGTGATTCAAGTAAAAACGCTATTACAAAAACACATTGAAGCGATGGGTTTTGATTCATTCGCTTTCCTGGTTCAACATCCCGTGCCTTTTACCCGGCCGCGCGTGTTTTTGTTCAGTACTTACCCGGAAAGCTGGGTTAAGCGCTATGAAAGCGAAAATTATTATGCTGTCGATCCAGTGCTGTTACTTTGTCAGCGGCCGGGACGAGGCGTGGAATGGACACGGGATTTATTTACCGGTGCCGGTAATTTATGGGCTGAAGCGAATGCGGCAGGGCTTAACAGCGGCTTTTCTTGTTCGGCAATGGCGCCAAATCGTGCCATTGGTATATTATCTATAGCATCATCGCTTCACAGTCAGACTCAACACTTACGCGTTCAGCTAGAGGTGAAACTGCACCTACTGGCGGAACTGAGTTTGCGCGTGCTGGAGCGGCTAAATGATAGTTCAATGGCGGTTTTATCTAATGATTTTAGCCAACGCGAACTGGAAATTTTGAAATGGACGGCAGAAGGAAAAACTTCTGCGGAAATTTCACTGATTTTAGCGATTTCAGAACATACGGTGAATTTTCACCAAAAGAATATGCAAAAGCGTTTTAATGTTTCCAATAAAACGCAGATTGCGTGTTATGCGGCGGCAATTGGCCTGATATAGCAAAAAGGCAACTACTAATTTTAGTAGTTCCCACTCTTTAGTCAGTTGTCTACCCTGCGCCGGAACTTTGCCAGGCTGGCGCAAAGAAATCATTGCAAACATGGGGATGTCAGGGGCGCATGATGAAAGTAATTCAAACACAGCTTAAGGATATGCCGTCCTCTCTGTTGGCAGAATTAGGAACGTATCGCTATAGCGTTTTTGCGCGGGGTGAAGGTTGGTCTATCCCGCCGCGCTTAAGTACGCCTGGACAGGAGTATGATCGCTTTGATCGCTCCGATGTCACCTGGATGATCGCCTGGAATGCGCGCCAGGGGATCTGCGGCTGTGCACGTTTGTTGCCCTGGCATGAACCAGAAGTGCCTGAAGGCATGGTGCTGCCGTTCGATCAGGAAAAAGTCTGGGAAATGTCACGCTTTTCGGCACGCCTTGAGGTGGATGCAGAACTGCCACTGACGATTTTGTGGCATGCGGTGCAGTTGGCGGAACTCAGCGGTATGGAGTACCTGATCAGCTCAGCAACGCCGATGCTGGAAAAAATGTTTGAGCAGCACCATGTCGTGTACGAACCTTTATCACCTGGTTTGATTCAATCTGAGGATAATCTGTTTGCCATTCGTATTCCGGTTCATCAGCCGGCACTGGCGGACAAGTATCGCGGCACACGTCGGTTTAGTCCGGAAGAGGTGCTGCCGTCACTGGGTGTTTCAGTGAACTGGCAGTCGCACAGTTGACCACCCCGCGCATCGCGCGGGGCTTCACCGCTTACTGACGGTAGGCGGTTTTAATCTGACGAATGGTGTTGCTGAACACCTCCGCCTGCGGCTTATCCGCTAACGCGCTTTGCACATAGCGCTCCATGTTAATAATAACCTTACCGGCATCCGCCTGGCCCATTCCTTTCAGAATCAGCGTCACCATCATTTTCAGGCAAGCCACTTCGTCGGCCAGTGCCTGGGTATCCCGCGATGTTGAAAAGTCTTCATCACTCATCTTTGACTCCTTGGTGGTGTTACTGAATGTAGACACAATATCTGTGTGTAAAAAACAGAGTATATCATATGGTTGAATGAGGAATTTATCCCAGGCGAAGCGGTGGAGATTAAACCAACATTAAATGGATGTTTGCGTTATTAACAGGCAGGGAAAATCAGGCGTTGAAGTTATTTTTATTTACTAAAGCCCAGCGGTCAATGAAAAGAGCATAAATTATAACATAATGATATTAGTCACAATTTCACATTTTAATTCTTGCATGCTAGTGCGTTTCACTCAAAAGATATCTGGGAATGAGCTCAATTTGATATGTATCATTTCATCTGGGATTTATCTGCGTAACCAGATGTTTTTTCCCCGGCAAACCCGGTAAGATGGCCCTCCTGAAATATATTTTTCCCCTCACTAACCTGCGGAGTACGTCCCGTTGATCAGTCTGCTTCTTGTTGATGACCATGAACTGGTACGCGCCGGTATTCGCCGCATACTGGAAGATATGAAGGGATTGGTAATTGCCGGGGAAGTGGCTTGTGGTGAAGACGCGGTGAAATGGTGCCGCAGCAATCCGGTTGACGTGGTGCTGATGGACATGAATATGCCGGGCATCGGCGGTCTGGAAGCCACGCGAAAAATTGTGCGCTTCAATCCTGACATCCGCATTATTATGCTGACCATCCATACCGAAAATCCGCTGCCGGCAAAAGTGATGCAAGCCGGTGCGGCGGGTTATCTGAGCAAAGGTGCGGCCCCGCAGGAAGTGGTGAGTGCGATTCGTTCGGTGCACTCAGGTCAGCGCTATATCGCATCAGATATTGCGCAGCAAATGGCGCTTAGCCAAATCGAGCCGCAAAAAGCCGAATCGCCCTTTAGCTGTTTGTCGGAAAGGGAATTGCAGATTATGCTGATGATCACCCGAGGGCAAAAGGTGACGGAAATTTCCGAGCAGCTTAATCTCAGCCCGAAAACCGTTAACAGTTACCGTTATCGCATGTTCAGTAAGTTGAACATCAGTGGCGACGTAGAGTTAACGCATCTGGCCATTCGACATGGTCTCTATAATGCGGAGCCGTTAATCAGTAGTGAGTGACGTTTTCAATTCCAAAGCCTTTCTCAGCACCGTGACCAGTCAGCCCGGCGTCTACCGCATGTATGACGCGACAGGCACGGTGATCTATGTCGGTAAAGCGAAAGACCTCAAAAAGCGCCTGACCAGTTATTTCCGCACTCAGGTGGGCAGTCGAAAAACCGAAGTACTGGTCAGTAACATCCAAAACATCGACGTGACGGTGACGCATACCGAAACCGAAGCTTTGCTGCTTGAACACAATTACATCAAGCTCTATCAGCCTCGCTATAACGTGCTGCTGCGTGATGATAAATCCTATCCCTATATCTTCCTGAGTGCAGACGCGCATCCGCGACTGGCGATGCATCGTGGTGCCAAACACGCGAAAGGGGAATACTTTGGGCCTTTCCCTAATGGCTATGCGGTGCGTGAAACCCTGGCGCTGTTGCAGAAAGTGTTCCCGATTCGACAGTGTGAAAACAGTGTTTATCGCAACCGCTCTCGCCCCTGTTTGCAATATCAGATTGGCCGTTGCCTTGGGCCGTGCGTAGCGGGTTTGGTCAGCGAAGATGAGTATGCGAAGCAAACGGACTACGTGCGGCTGTTTCTTGCCGGTAAAGATGATCAAGTGATCAACCAACTGGTCAAACGCATGGAAGAGGCCAGCTATGGATTGCGCTTCGAAGAAGCGGCGCGTCTGCGCGATCAGATTCAGGCGGTACGACGCGTCACCGAGAAGCAGTTTGTCTCCAATCAGGGGGATGACCTTGATGTGATGGGGGTGGCATTCGACGCCGGTATGGCTTGCCTGCACGTGCTGTTTATTCGGCAGGGCAAAGTGCTGGGCAGCCGCAGTTACTTCCCGAAAGTGCCAGCCGATACCGATCTCACCGAAGTGGTGCAAACCTTTGTCGGCCAGTTTTATCTGCAGGGCAGCGAAGCACGCACTTTGCCAGCGGATATTCTGCTGGACTTTAGTCTGCCTGAACGCGAGTTGCTGGCCGATTCTTTGAGTGAATTGGCCGGCCGCAAGGTCAATATTCAAAGCAAACCGCGCGGCGATCGGGCACGCTACCTCAAACTGGCGCGCACCAACGCTGCCACCGCGTTGACCACTAAACTGTCTCAGCACTCCACTATTCAGCAGCGACTGGCGGCGCTGGCAGTCTTTCTCGAACTCGACAGCATCAAGCGCATGGAGTGTTTCGACATCAGTCACACCATGGGTGAGCAGACAATAGCTTCGTGTGTGGTCTTTAACCGCGATGGACCGCTGCGTTCGGATTACCGCCGCTATAACATTGAAGGCATCACGCCTGGCGATGATTACGCCGCGATGAACCAGGTATTACGTCGTCGTTATGGTAAAGCGCTGGAAGAGGACAAAATCCCTGATGTCATCATCATCGATGGCGGTAAAGGCCAGCTGGCGCAGGCGAAACAGGTGTTCGCAGAGCTGGATGTGCCCTGGGATAAAGATCGTCCCATTTTGCTGGGCGTGGCAAAAGGCACTGACCGTAAAGCGGGTCTGGAAACGCTGTTCTTTGAAGCGGAAGGCGAGGGCGTTTCGTTGCCGCCAGACTCGCCTGCACTGCATGTGATTCAACATATTCGTGATGACTCTCACAATCATGCAATTTCGGGGCACCGGAAAAAACGTGCGAAAGTGAAGAACACCAGTGCACTTGAAAGCATTGAAGGGGTCGGGCCAAAACGGCGTCAACAGCTGCTTAAGTATATGGGGGGCCTGCAACCCCTGATGAATGCCAGCGTGGATGAGATTGCTAAAGTGCCGGGGATTTCCTTCGCGCTGGCGGAAAAAATCTACTACTCGCTGAAACACTAGCATTGAAACAGGGGGGGCAATGTAGGAACATACGTTAAATTCTACTCACACCAGACAGTTACTGGCATATGCAATTTAACATTCCGACGTGTCTTACCCTGTTTCGAGTTGTACTGATTCCATTCTTTGTGCTGGCATTTTATCTGCCTTTTCAATGGGCACCTTTTGCCACAGCATTGATCTTTGTGGTTGCCGCCGTGACTGACTGGTTTGATGGTTTTCTTGCCCGCCGCTGGAAGCAAACCACGCGTTTTGGCGCTTTCCTCGATCCTGTCGCTGACAAAGTGATGGTGGCCATTGCGTTGGTACTGGTTGCCGAGTATTTCCACGCCTGGTGGATTACCTTACCGGCAGCGACCATGATTGCGCGCGAAATTATCATCTCAGCCTTACGTGAGTGGATGGCGGAGATTGGTAAGCGCAGCAGCGTAGCGGTTTCCTGGATTGGCAAAGTGAAAACCACGGCGCAGATGTTCTCTCTGTTCGCCTTGCTGTGGCGTCCAGACGCTACGGTGGTGGGGGTGGGTGTCGTAGCACTGTATATCGCCGCGGTGCTGACCTTCTGGTCAATGTTCCAGTATTTGAGCGCCGCACGCGGTGATTTGCTCGATAGCTGATCGATGCGATTTAAAAAGCAGCAAACGGACGCACTGTGTGGATAATTCTATTGACTCATTGCGTCAGATAAGTAGAATGCATCGCATCGAACGGCAGCGAGTCTGCAAGAAGCTGAATAAAATCAGCGAGTTCGGTGAATTAAAGAATCAAGTATTTCAGTTTTCAGCAAGGCGGCGACTGAACGAACCACAGAGAGCTTACTTCAGTAAGTGACCTGTGTGAGTGAAGGAAGCTAACGCAGCAGTAAAGTGAAAGACGAAGATTATGCGGGAATAGCTCAGTTGGTAGAGCACGACCTTGCCAAGGTCGGGGTCGCGAGTTCGAGTCTCGTTTCCCGCTCCAAATTTAGTCGTCTGTTGCTGACAGATGGCACATCAGAATAAAGGCGCGTTGGCAGAGTGGCCATGCAACGGATTGCAAATCCGTCTACCTCGGTTCGACTCCGGGACGCGCCTCCAATTTACACCCTGCCCGGGTGGTGAAATCGGTAGACACAAGGGATTTAAAATCCCTCGGCTTATGGCTGTGCGGGTTCAAGTCCCGCCCCGGGTACCATATTTAGTAGTCGATAAAAACCAAATAAAATCAAAGCAATATGCAGTAATGTCGTAACCGCCCAAGGGCGGTTTTTTTGTGTCTTCAGTTCTCTTCATAATATGACTTCATAATATCAGACGCTCTTTTTCTGCCCACCGACAACCGGAACGACAACGATCTTGCGGTCGTATGCTGCGGTTTGTTCGACGTTCTTATGTCCCGTGATGGCTCTCTTCTCATAAAGATCACCCTCAAGGTCTGACACTCCTTTTGCTTTCAGATCGTGGAAGGTGAAATCAAAAAGCAGTTCTGGAAATTTAATGCGAGCCTCTTCACGGGCTGCGCTCCAACGACTGTTAAAACCATCGCGCGTATAGCCCGAACCGTTCGGCTGGTGGATGATGAATATACTGCTCATGCCTGGCTTTAGGTTTAGCTCTCCTGCCATGCTTATCACAGCAGTTAGGCGAGGGGACCAGCCCTTAATTTGCGCTACGCTTGTTTTGCTCTGTTTAATCAAAATACCTTCTTCCATGATTTGGCTCTTTTTCATGGAAAGGACATCTGCCTGTCTGGCACAGCATAAATACGCCAACTCCATTGCTACCTTCACAATGTCCGGCGCACAAGAATAAAGCGCCTGATATTCCGCATCTGTGACGTAGCGGTCGCGAGAATCTTCTTTGAACTTCTTCACGCCCTTTGTAGGATTACCCTTCACCATGCCGCGCTCATATACCCAGCGATACATACGGGAAATAAACGCTTTCTCACGTTTAGCCGATTACATGGAAATGTGTCAGGCCATCTGCGCTTACGCGGAGCGGGCTGCAGAGAAGTTACGCGAAGAACGCCAGTTCTGCTGTCAGGTAGCGGTTTTTGTTCGCACCAGTCTGCACGCTGTTAATGGAATTTATTATGGCAACCAGGCTATGGGCAATTTACAAACGCCATCAAACGACAACCGAGACATTATCCGGATGGCTATGGAGATGCTGGGTCGTATCTGGCTCGATAACCGACGTTATATGAAAGCAGGGGTAATGCTGGGTGATTTTTTCAGTCAGGGCGTCTCCTAACTCAATCTCTTTGACGAACACAAACCACAGGCCAATAGCGAGGCGCTGATGCGCGTTGTAGACGGCCTCAATCAAAGCGGGAAGGGAAAACTATCGTCGCAGGACAGGGCACTCAGAAAGCGTGGGCAATGAAGCGGGAAAGGTTGTCGCTGGCATATACCACTCGAATTTCGGACCTGTGAGTGGCGAGATGACACTGCCGGTGCAGAAGGTGCTTGCGACCAGCACGACCTGTTACCTTGTGGAATGGAAGGGGCGCAGCTGCATCGTTGATGAGAAACGGCGGCCAAAGAATGGTGATGCTGTCCTGCCGGATTTGTCAGGCATTTACGAATGGGGGCACACCTATATGCATCCGCGTCGAATCATCACTGATGAAGGCCAGACTCTGGAAGATGATTTGCCAGGGGATGTGGCAGTGATTGGTGTGGTGACACATGAAGTCACTGCGATACATGAGCAGGATGGCTCGCCGATTTGATGCTTTCAAAAAAGCCCGGAGCAATGGGTTCCGGGCGGCAAAAGTTTTGCCTGTAATTGATGGCGTCCCATTGGGAAACGGGAACCGATTGAGAATAGTATTACCCTTAGAAATAGCCAGCGCACGCTTAAAAAAAAGCACAGGATGCCCTTGAGTTCAGCCTGTGCGGAGAGTTCAGCGTAATCTTTTATAGTTTTTCTTGGCCTGCCGTGATGGGTCGAATCATCACAGCATGGGACTCCAGTGTGCTTGCATCAGAAACACAACTACTACTAGCAAAACCGTAGTGATACCTGGCAGCAAAAGATAACGCATTCTCGCCTCCACGTTTTCGACAGTACCACTTCAAATCTAGTCTATTTACGCAAAAAAGCCCGCGCTGCGAGTGAGATGAAGCGCGGGCAATCTTTTGGGGAAACTATCGTACCTTCTGGTTTCATGCATCATGCGCTTTGCCACAGATAAAGATGTGATCAGTCCCGCTTAGGCACAAAAAAACCCGCACAAAGGCGGGTAAAAATTCGTTCAATGGGAAATTCTCTTTCGTAAAACATCACGTTTGCTGTGTGTATCACGTCGCTATAATAGCAACAATTGAGGTGTTGATCACAAAACGATCGATGATAAGAATTTACTGAGGGGAGTAGCGAATTTCGTTCCGTTTCGATAGTGATGATTTCACAACATAAAAAAGCCCGGTAGTGTTGGCGTCCGGGCTGCACAATGGGTGCGAATCATGATCAATCAGAGTTTGTCGATAGTACAGGGAAGTAGAAGCGACATTCTGATCATAGGATGGCATCAAGTAAAAGCTAGCGAAGCGGCGGATATAATTTTCAGAATAAAATCGTTGGGAAATCGTGAGAATGAAGGATTTATTAAGGGGGGAATGCTGGAGATGGAAAAGGATGTAAGGCTGGCGGCTGAAAGGAAAAATAAAAAGCCCGGATGAGTCCAATCAGCCGGGCCAGGCACAATACTGTGCCTAACATTTCCAATGAGCTAGTGGTCAACATCACAGGGAATCGAAGTGACAATTTGATGATAGGCGGACTTTAAACAAACGCTAGCGAAGCGGCAGTTAGGGCCGGAAAAGCTTCATAATATCAGGACAACAATGCTCGCAAGCCGTTGATAGATGGAGTGTGCTTACTGAGCTTATTTATGAAAATATTGTTCAAGACGATGTTATCAATAACAAAAGCGACTGATTTAAAATCCCTCGGCTTATGGCTGTGCGGGTTCAAGTCCCGCCCCGGGTACCATGTTTAGTAGTCGCTAAAACCAAATAAAATCAAAGCAATATGCAGTAATGTCGTGACCGCCCAAGGGCGGTTTTTTTGTGCCTGCGATATTACTTCATAATATCAATTCCTAATATCTAACCTCGATATCAACTGCACGTTACAATTGCTCACCTGCTCACCTGCTCACCTGCTCACCTGCTCACCTGCTCACCTGCTCATCTGCTCATCTGCTCATCTGCTTTGGGCGCGATAAGCCTCAGGCTTGCGGTTGCCCTACGGGACCTTTACTCATCGGGCCGCCCGGAACAGGTTGCTCTGTGGGCACATTCGGACGACCATCGGGCCCAATTGGCCTGTCGGATTGCTGGCAACCCATCAGCGAGACCAGACAAGTAATAATCAGCATTCCACCGAATAAACTCTTCATAAATCACGTCCTTTATTTGGGCAACCGAGCGTTGCTTCCTAAGCGTAGTCGATATATCGCTGACGAAAGCCCATAAAAAAGCTGCCATCTCGTTGGAGATGACAGCTGAGAGAAAAATCAATCTGGACGAAGTGACTCAAGCTCACTTCACTGAAATCATCACCCCAAATTACCGCTCAGGCGATCGCGGAAATCGCTACTGCGGTTATCCAGCCCGATGACGGTGACTGTCGCACCGTGACGTTGATAGCGGTATTCAATGGCATCCAGGGCCGCGACGCTGGATGCATCCCAGATTTGTGCATGCGTCAGGTCAATGGTGACAACTTTTGGATCGTGTCCGTAATCGAAATGTTCGAACAAATCATTGCTGCTGCCAAAGAACAGCGGGCCGCGTACCGTGTAATAGACCTGTTCACCGTCATCGCTTAACTTGCGTTCAGCATGGATAACATGGGCAATACGGCGTGCAAACAGCATCATGGCGAGGATCACGCCAATCAACACGCCGAGCGCCAGGTTGCCTGTCCAAACGGTGACCACGACTGTCAGGGCCATCACCGAGGTTTCTGACCACGGCATACGTTTTAGCGTGGCGGGTTGCAGGCTGTGCCAGTTAACGGTTTTCACCGCGACCACCATCATGATTGCCGCGAGGACCACCATAGGAATCTGCGCCATGATCTGACTCAGTCCGGTGACCAGCAGCAGCAGCACAATACCTGCCGCAACGGTTGAGATGCGCGTGCGTGCTTTGCCCAGCTCAACGTTAACAATGGTTTGACCGATCATGGCACAGCCAGCAATGCCGCCATAGAAACCGGCCAAAATATTACCGACGCCCAGTGCCCAGGACTCGCGGCGCTTACCCGAAGGCGTGTCGGTGATATCGTCCACCAGCTTGGCGGTGAGCAGAGATTCCATCAAACCCACGAAGGCGATACTCAAAGCGGTAGGCCAGACAATCTGCAACGTCTGTAAATTAAACGGCACCAGCAGCGTGGTGAATCCCGGCAAGCCTGAACTCATTGGCCCTTCATCGCCGACGTTAGGCACGCGATAACCCAGCAACAACGCCACCCCGGTGACGATGACAATGGCGACCAGCGGTGACGGGACGCTTTTCAGGATTTTGGGTAACAGCAGCACAATCGCCAGAGTCACGGCAAACAGCACCCACACTAATCCCGATTGCCCCCAGACGTGGGGAACCTGCGCGAAGAAAATCAAAATGCCCAATGCATTCACAAAGCCCAGCATCACTGAACGCGGAATGTAGCGCATCATGCGGGACAGCCCGGCAAGACCAAAAATAATCTGAATAATACCGCCGAGAATGACCGCAGGAAGAATGTATTCAACCCCATGCGCGTGCACCATCGGTCCAATCACCAGTGCCACCGATCCCGCTGCAGCCGTGACCATGGCTGGGCGGCCACCTAAAATCGACAAGGTCAGACACAGCACCACCGAGGCGACCAGACTCACTTTGGGATCGACACCCGCTATAACAGAGAAGGAGATCACTTCTGGGATCAGTGCCAGAGCGGTAATCACCCCAGCCAGACACTCACGGGTAAGCAGCGCAGGCGAGCGTAAAACGCTGCCCACGGTAATATCGTTCGCCGCAGGGGCGTGTTCTGTAGATGGGCTCATAAATGTGCAGGCTCTTTTATTATTTTGCGCATACCGTCACGGCATGGCAGCAACCAGTTGGACACTAAACGCGGATGATGTTAGCGGGCATTGAGGGATGAAGCTAGCGGGAGAACGAAGAAGAGAGTGATTCCGTCCCTGGAATCCGGTATTACACCGAGAGATCGTCAGGCGTTTTGTTAACCACCAGTTCGAGAAGATGACGATAAATATCCAGTTGGATCACATCACTTTCCATCTCAAGGCGATTAATCAGCGAAGCGATGATGGCTTTATTGGTGACCGGCATGCCGGCTTGCAGGATTTCAGCGATGATCTGCCCGAAAACTTCCATCTCGGTGCTGTCGCTGTTACCGGCGAGTTTAAAATAGTCAGCGATAGCGTCACTGCTGGTGGCGGCGTTTTGCATGTATGAAGCCCTTCAGATCGGTCTGATGGCAACCTGGCCTTCAGTTCCATGATGAAAAAACTTACGCGCGGACAGGCGCGTAAGACCCAAACTCATCAACCAACGCAAAAAAGACACCTCTGAAGGTGGAAATCCAAAAACACCTTCAGAGGCGACGCAAAGTGCATCATTCGTTACGGAGCCAGTCGCTGGCTCACGGGAAGTAAACTTATACAATGAAGCCTAACTTGTACAATGATATTTTTAAGGAATTCGTGCTTATTGTTGTTTATCAATGACTTAATAAATTTGACTGACGGGAAACTTATACAAAATAGCTGTACAGGAATAGGCTTTAACGCAGACTGTATCAATTTGAGAACAAAGTGGAAGGGCTGAGGCGCGCGAACTACAGTGCTAATGTAAGCAAACTTTTCATCAGGCTGACACTTTGTTTATAATAACGCACTTGTTTAGTTAGGTATCTAATCATTAGGCTACTACGTTTTGACTGACTATCCGCAACCTTTTTCGCGTTTATTACATCTTACGGCACATGCATGGCGGCTGGCGGTCGATCGTCGCCTGAAAGAGAGTGGCTTAAGTATGAGCAGCTGGATGGCCATCGCGACAGTGGCCACGGCCACGGAGCCGCCGACCCAGAAAGCGCTGGCGCAACTGTTGGGATTAGAAGAAGCAAGCGTGGTGCCACTGGTCGATCGACTGGTAAAACAGCAGCTACTGGCGCGCGTTCAGCCGAAAGAGGATCGCCGTAAACGCCTGCTGGTGTTGACTGAGCAGGGCAGCGTGGCGTTTGCCGAAGTGAAAACCCAGGCAGACAGCTTGCGTGCACAGTTGCTGGCAGACATCGATCCTGACGCACTGGCGGTGACCGAGAAGGTGCTGCAACAGCTGCTGGCTCGATTGGGAAGTATTTAATCGTGGCAAAACGCAATCCTTATGCACAACGTGAATGGCTGCCTCATGAAAAACCGATGCTGCCGGGTTCACCTTCCACCCCAATCCACTCGCCCTCAAAGCGCGTGGCGTTTGGCATTATCGGACTGCTGATCTCCATCACCGGCGCGCTCAGTAATGCGCTGGTGACAGCCAACCTCACCAATCTTCAGGGCACCTTTGGCGCTTACAGCAATGAGATTGCCTGGCTGCCGGCTGTCTACGTGATGGGCAACATTTCCATCAACCTGCTGCTGGTTAAATTTCGTCAGCAGTTTGGCCTGCGGCTGTTCACCGAAGCTTTTCTCGTGCTTTACGTCATCGTGGCGTTCTTCCATATTCTGGCCAACGATCTCAGTTCCGCCATTATTGTGCGCACCGCTCACGGGATGGTGGGCGCGGCGCTTAGCTCGCTTGGCATCTATTACCAAATTCAGGCCTGGCCGGCGAAACACCGACTCAAAGCCCTTGTGATCGGTATTACCGCATCCCAGCTGGCGATCCCGCTCGCCCGTTTGTTCTCTACCGAATTGCTCCAGCTGGAGGAGTGGCGCGGTCTTTATCTGTTTGAGTTAGGGCTGGCGATGATAGCGCTCGGTTGTGTTCTTGTGGTGAAGTTGCCGCCGGGCGATCGTATCAAGGCCTTTGAGAAGATGGATTTTGTCACCTTTATCCTGCTGGCACCCGGCATGGCGCTGCTGTGCGGCGTGCTATCGCTGGGCCGCATCGAGTGGTGGTTTACCACGCCGTGGTTGGGTATTTCATTAGCCATTTCGTTGGTGCTGATTGTTGCGGCAGTGGTGGTGGAACATAACCGCGCGAATCCACTGATTAACACCCGATGGCTCAGCAACGGCATGATTGTGCGACTGGGCATTGTCATGATCATGATGCGTATTGTGTTGGCCGAGCAAAACACCGGCGCGGTGGGCTTCCTGCAACAGCTTGGGCTGCTGAATGACCAGATGCGTGGCTTGGCTTTAGCGATTATCGCTGGGGTGATTTTTGGCATGATCGCCAGTGCATTGACCATCAAACCGACGCATCTCAGTTGGCCGATCGTCACTTCGCTGGTGGTGATGATCATTGCCTCGTACATGGATGCACAATCCAGCCCAGTGACACGTGGCAACAACTTGTATGTCAGTCAGTTTTTACTCGGCTTTAGCAGCGCGTTCTTCCTCGCACCCGCGATGCTGTTAGGGATTGGCGGTGTGGTGACGCAGCCGAAAAATCTGGTGAGTTTTGTGGTGCTGTTTGGCATGAGCCAAAATCTGGGCGGGCTAATTGGCTCGGCGATTCTCGGCACCTTCCAGACGTGGCGGGAGAAGTACCACTCCAGCCTGCTGGGCGATCAGCTGTCACAGCTTGATCCCAATGTCACCGAGCGCCTCAGCCAATACAGTTCACTGTTTAGCAGCCAGTTGCCCGACAACGTCCTGCTCAGTGCGCAAAGCAGCAGCCAGCTTCAAGCCGTGGCCACACTACAGGCTAACGTGCTGGCCTACAACGACACCTATTTATTGACTGCCGCGATGGCGCTGATCACCCTGATGTGGGTGCTGTGGCGATTGACGCGGCTGCGTTATATCAACTGGCGTCAGGCACGCCATAATTTGACAGAACAGCGTCAGCAAGCTTCAAACCCGACGGAGAATTCATGAGCCAACAGGACGATATTCAGGCTGCGGAGCGCGAACGCGCCAACCGCCGACGCATTCTTTCCATCGCTTTCGGCAGCGGCATTGTGATTGTTGGCGTATTGGTGATTTTATACGCCTGGCAGCTGTGGCCGTTTACCAGCACGATTCAGTCAACGGAGAATGCCTATGTGCGCGGGCAGGTCACCTTTATCAGCCCGCAGGTCAGCGGCTATCTGACCGACGTTAATGTGGTGGATTTACAACCGGTGAGCAAAGGGCAGTTACTGATGACCATTGACGATCGGATCTATCGCCAGCGCGTGCATCAGGCGCAAGCGCAGCTGGATATGAAAATCGCTGCGCAAAACAATAACCAACAGCAGCGCCGCAGTGCGGAAGCCAATATTCTCAGCAATAAAGCTGCGCTGGAGAATGCCAAAGCCCAGGCGCTGAAAAGCAGCCTTGACCTGAAGCGTGTCGAAAATCTGGCGGCCGATGGGTCGCTCTCCGTACGTGAACGTGACGCGGCGCGTGCCGCTAACGCGCAGGCGCAAGCGCAACTTCGCCAGGCAGATGCGCAGGTTGCGGTATCGCAGCAGAGTTTACAAACGGTCATCGTGAATCGCGGTTCCCTGGAAGGTGATGTAGCCAGTGCCAAAGCCGCACTGGAACTGGCCAATATCGATCTGGCCAATACGCGGATTATTGCGCCCGACAGCGGACAGCTGGGGCAATTGTCGGTGCGTAAAGGGACCTATGTCACGGCGGGCACGCGCCTGACATCAGTGGTGCCGGATAACAAATGGGTGATCGCCAATCTGAAAGAGACACAGCTGGCACGTGTGCGCCCAGGATTACCCGTGACGATTCGGGTTGATGCGCTGGACGGCAAGCGTTTTGACGGCCGGGTTGAATTTATTTCCCCCGCCGCCGGTTCGGAATTCAGTGCCATTTCACCGGACAATGCCACCGGTAACTTTGTGAAGATCGCACAGCGTATTCCGGTACGTATTCAAATCCTCGGCGATACCGAAGGATTGCGTCCCGGGATGTCGGTTGAAGTCAATATTGATACCGCAGCAGAGCCGCACAAGGATGCGCCATGAAGCGGTTAATCCTTGCCTCGCTGATGGCGTTGATGGTCAGCGGCTGCGCGACAGAAGTGGAAAAGGCCCCGGCATCTTTACCGATCCCGGACAGCTGGCGCCAGCAGGTTGGCCCATCGGCAGCACCCGAAGCGCAGTGGTGGCAACGCTTTGGCGACGATAACCTTAACCGCTTAGTGAACCAGGCGTTGCAGCATAACAGCGATATCCTGATTGCCCGTTCACGGGTGGATCAGTACCGCGCGCAATTGCGTGCTGCGCAGGGGGATAATTTCCCCACGCTATCCGCCGGGGTTGCCGCCACGCATCAGCGCGCATTGTCGGCGGTGACCGGGCAGCCGTATGAGAATGCCGTCTTCCAGGGACTGATACAGGCTAACTATGACGTGGATCTCTGGGGCAGTCGCAGCAACAGCATTCTTGCCTCGCAAGCGTCTCTGGATGCCCAGCGTGCTGCAGCCTCAGCGGCTGAATTAACGGTTGCCAGTTCGGTGGCCTCCGGTTACCTCAGTTTGTGCGCGCTGGACGAACAATTGCGCGTCACAGAAGCCACGCTGGCCACGCGTGAAAACTCGCTAAATCTGGCACAGCGCCAGTTTGAAACCGGCTATACCTCGCGACTGGAGTGGATGCAGGCGGCATCGGAATATCAGACCGCCAAAGCGCAGGTGCCGCAGTTACAGCATCAAATCGAACAACAAGAGAATGCACTTAGCGTGCTGGTGGGCATGAATCCGCGCGAGATTGCCCGTACCCGCAACTTCGACCACATCAAACCGCAGACGCTGCCGACGTTGTTGCCGTCTCAGTTGCTCAACCGCCGCCCGGATATTGTGCAGGCGCAGCGCCAGTTGATTGCAGCGGATGCCTCGCTGGCCTCGGCGCAGGCCGATTTATTGCCGTCGCTTAATCTGACGGCGACCGGCACGCTGCAAAGTTATCAATTGCATCAGTTACTCGACAATCCCTTCCGCCTGTGGAGCATCGGCGGCAGCATTCTCGCACCGCTATTAAACCGCGAAGCACTGACGGCGCAGGTGGATGTGGCGATGGCCGCACGTAACCAGGCGCTTTATGGCTATGAGAAAGTGGTGCGCGGCGCCTTTTCGGATGTGGATAACGCGTTGGATGCCATTCGTCGCAGTCAGGAACAGCTGACGGAATTGCAGAAGCAAGAAGGCTATGTGACAGAAGCATACCGCATCGCACGTAATCGTTATCAGAACGGTTATGCCTCTTATCTGGATGAACTGGACGCGCAGCGCACCTTGTTTAACACTCAGCTCAATATTGTCTCAGTGAAAAACACTCTGTTGCTCGCACAAATCGATCTTTATCGATCGCTCGGCGGCGGCTGGCAGGGCTAAACATCATGCCACAAGCCGGTTTTGTGGCAGATTTTACGCTGTAAACCCGGCAATATCCGCTTTTTCCATGGAATGAGGCGCTGCTTAAGTCATTCGTGCTTTTTTTTACTTGTCTTTACATATAGTGGTATTATTCGCGCGCTTTACAAAGTCTGAACGGATCAGTGCAAGTTCAATTACGCACACGGTTGCCATTTGTGGTGATTGGCTACGACAGGGGAAACAAAGGAAATGATGAATAAAAAAGCGGCGCTTGCCTTAATCGTGACAGCAGCATTAATGACGGGTTGCGCACCGCGCACCGCACCCATTCAGAACGTGAGCCAGACCGTTGGGCAGAGCTACACGGATAGTCAAATGCAGCGCGCCATCGTTGAAGCCGGTGCGGCCAACCACTGGGTGATTTCCCCAGCAGGCCCGGGCGTGATGAACGGTAAGCTGTCCGAGCGCGGTCATACGGCCGACATTCGCATCACTTATGCTGCAAACAGCTACCGCATTGATTACGTGAGCAGTACCAATCTGAAAGCGGGCAGCGGCCAGATCCATCGTAACTACAACCGCTGGATTCAGAATCTGAACCAGGGTATTCAGACGCGTCTTGCGGTTCAGGCCGTAAAATAAGCGCCATGCGTGATCGCTGACATAATGTTTTAAAGAAAGCGCTAACGCTGCCGAAAGAGAAAACAGGCGGGCCATGTGCCCGCCTTGTTAATCGGCGACATTCGCATGAGACGGATGACGGACTCGAACGCAAGCAGGGAAGGGATGCCGCACAGCGAAAATCTGACCATCCCTGAGGCTGATGAAAGAATACAGGTATGAAACTCGCTTACACCCTGGTTGACTGGCACGCGATTGCACCAGGTCACAGCACTGCCGATGAGTGGCAGCACTGGGCCGGGCAGCAAACCGCGTTGGACGCCACCCTACCGATCGCCAAACCCCAATTTTTGCCGATGATGACTGCACGTCGCCTGAGCGCGGGCAGCCGTGCGGCTGTGGAGAGCGGGCTGGCGCTACTGGCACGTCAAACGGTGGATGCCATTGTGTTTACCAGCCGCCACGGTGAGCTGGAACGTAATCTGCGCATACTCACGGCGTTAAAAGATCAGCAGGCGCTGTCTCCGACCGATTTTGCCATGTCCGTACACAACTCTGCGGTGGGTAGCTTAACCATTGCGGCGCGACAGCCGCTGGTCTCTTCGTCGATTTCAGCGGGCATGGACAGTTTTCAACAGGGTTTGCTTGAGGTCGCGGCTTTGCATCAGGCGGGCTACGCGCAGGTGCTGCTGGTGGATTTCGATGGCGTTATACCTGCCTATTATCAGCCGTGGCTAACCGAAATTGATCGCTTCAACGCCCCTTACGCGGTGGCTCTGTTGTTGCAATCCGGCAATGAGTGGCGCTGCACAGCAGAGCCTGCGCGCCCCGACGCCGAGACTTTGCCGCAAAGTCTGCAATTCCTGCAGGCGATGTTGCAGGGTGACGAACGAATGACGATTGCCGGTGAACGTCACCTGTGGCACTGGGAGCGGCATCATGGCGGATAATTCGTTAGCCCTGCGCTGGCGTGCTGGCTGCAACTTTTACTGGCGATTGGTGATGACCGCCGTGAGTTTTACGCTGTTCAGCGTTGGCGGTCTGCTGCTGTCTGTGACCTGGTTTAACCTGCTGCTGTTGATTCAGCGCGATGGTCTGCGTCGGCGTCAGATTGCACGCAGCAGCATTGCCTGGAGCTTCCGCTGTTTCCTGCGCTTCTGTCGCTTTGTCGGCGTCTACGATTATCAGATCATCGGTGCGGAACGACTGCGCCAGGATCGCGGCTGCCTGATTGTAGCCAACCACCCCTCGCTGATCGATTATGTGATGATTGCTTCGGTTCTGCCGGAAATGGATTGTCTGGTTAAGGCCGAATTGCAGCACAACATTTTTTTTAATGGCGTAATCAAATCTGCCGATTACCTGATTAACAGCGAAGCCGATACCTTGTTGCCAGATAGCCAGCAACGTTTAGCGCGCGGCGATACCATCCTGATTTTTCCTGAAGGTACGCGTACCCGTTATGGTGAACCGTTGAAGCTGCAACGCGGTGCCGCCAATATCGCGGTGCGTGCCGGATGCGATCTGCGCGTGGTACATATTAGCTGCACCCAGCGTATGCTCGATAAGCAAAGTCGCTGGTATCAGATTCCGCTGGTTAAACCCGTTTTTACTGTACGCGTACAATCGCGTATTGATAGCCAGGCCTTCAGTGAAGCCGAAGAAGATGCGCAGCCGCTCGCCGCGCGTCGCCTGACGCGTCACCTGCAACAGGCACTGGTCCCTGAAGAGACAAAGTAAGTTATGCAAGCACTGATTGACGACATCAAACTGATGATTATCGACACGCTGAATCTGGAAGATATCAGCCCGGGCGATATAGAAACCGACGCACCCTTGTTTGGCGAAGGGTTGGGACTCGATTCAATCGATGCCCTTGAGCTGGGACTGGCGGTGAAAAATCGCTTCGGCGTACAGCTTTCCGCAGAAAGCGAAACCTTACGCGCGCACTTTTTTTCCGTGGCCACGCTGGCCGCGTTTGTTGAACAACAGCAAGCCTGAGAACAGTCAAAATGATGAATAAAGACGAAATTTACCAGGAAGTGGCCTCGCTACTCACCTCGCTGTTTGAAATTGATGCCGATGATATCCGCCCGGATGCCCGTCTCTATGAAGACCTCGAACTCGACAGCATTGATGCGGTGGATATGGTGGTGCACCTGCAAAAGCGTACCGGCCGTAAAATCAAACCTGAAGCCTTCCGTGCGGTTCGCACTGTGCAGGATGTGGTGGATGCCGTCGATCAACTGATGCGCGACGAAGCCTGATTTCCGGCATGCCAGCCTTTCTGCGCATGTTAAATGGTCTGGCCCTGCTGGCCTGGCCATTTCTGGTGTGGCTCGCTGTCACCCATCCGCAATGGCGTGGTGTGATTGCTCTGTTAGCCTTGCTGTTTGGCTGGCGCATCTGGCAGTTACGTCACGCGCAGGGCGCGATGGGGCGAGTGATGCTGTTGCTGGCGCTGGTGGGCACCTTACTGTGCCTTGCCAGCATGCTGTTGCGCAGCCAGCATTTGTTGCTGTGGTATCCGGTGGTGGTGAATACGCTGATGCTGCTGCTGTTTGGCACATCTTTATGGAGCCCCATGCCATTGGTCGAACGTTTAGCGCGGCTGCGTGAAGCGGATTTGCCCGCGCGGGCAGTGCGCTATACGCGGCGCGTGACACAGGTATGGTGTGGGTTTTTCATTTTTAACGGCAGCGTGGCGTTGGTCACTTGCCTGCTCAATGATCTCTCGCTGTGGACACTCTGGAATGGGTGCATCAGCTATCTGCTGATGGGCACGCTGATGGGCGGCGAATGGCTGCTGCGTCAGCGTATGAGGAACAAGGCATGAAGGTGGTGAGTATCCGCGACTGGCTCGAAGCGCCGGATCGTGTCGTGGCCTGGCAAGGGCAGCAACAGCATTGGTTATCGGAAATGCGCCAGCAGGTGATGGCGTTAGTGGAAACATTGCAACGGCTGCCGGGCCAGCACTGGGCGTTATGCTTCGATAACAGTTATCACTTCACGGCTGCGCTGCTAGCGTTATGGCACGCCGGTAAAACCCCGGTGCTCCCCGGACATTGTCGGGCCGCGCAGCTGGAAGAGATGGCAGAACAATTGGATGGCGTGATCAGCGATATGCCGCTGGCGGTGTCCCTGCCACAGTTGCGCTGGGACGGTGCACTGGCGCTGGGTGAGCTGCCTGCCATCGGCGGGGATGCCGCGCTGGTGTTGTTCACCTCCGGTTCCACTGGCACCCCACGTCGCGTAGTGAAATCACTGCGTGCACTCGATCTCGAAGCGCAGTGGCTGGCGGCGTTATGGGCCGAACGTCTGCAGCAATGCCACGTCATTGCCTCAGTGAGCCATCAGCATCTGTATGGCCTGACGTTTCGCATTGTGTTACCGATGGCGTTAAGTTTGCCACTCGCCGCCCAGCAAATTTTTTACGGTGAGCAGTTGGCCGATCAGCGTCGCGATCGACGCTACGCCTTTATTAGCAGTCCGGCCTTTTTGCGACGCCTTGATCCTGCCCTGGAAGCGCCGTCGTGTGCGTTGATTGTTTCGGCAGGCGGGGCTTTGCCCTGGGCTGATGCGCAACGTGCTCAGGATGCCTTCGCTTGTGCGGTGGATGAGATTTACGGCAGCACCGAAACCGGCGTGATGGGCTGGCGCTGTGCGCAGGAAGAAAACGCCCCGTGGCACTGTTTTCCACAGGTCAGGCTGGAGCAGCAGGCATCTGCTGAATGGCGGGTGTTTTCGGCGTTGCTGGAAACCACTGAGGGTTGGCCGCTCGACGATCGTATTGTGCAACAGCCCTCCGGCGTATTTCAGCTGGCGGGGCGTCAGGATCGGGTGGTGAAGATCGAAGATAAGCGCGTTTCTCTCAGTGAGATCGAGCGACGACTGCTGGCCTTACCCGGCGTGGAAGATGCTGCCGCTCTGGCGATTCAGCGTCACGGACGTCAGGCGATTGGCGTGGTGCTGGCTTTGCCGGACACGCTGGATGCCGCAACGCTGACCCAACGCAAGAAACTATGGAAAATCGCGCTGCAACCCTGGCTTGAACCGGTCGCCATGCCGCGTTACTGGCGTGTCGTCAACGCGATTCCGGTGACGGCGCAGAGTAAACGCGCCTGGCCCCAAATTGAGGAACTGTTTGATGTTGCCGGTTGAACTTAACGCCCTGCAGCAGGGCGCAACACTGACGTTGCGCCTGCATGCTGCCGCGGATCTGTTTTGGTTCCGCGGCCACTTCCCGACCTTACCGATTTTACCCGGCGTGGCGCAGCTCGACTGGGCTTTACATTACGGCCTGTCACGCCTGGCCATCGGTAAACACTTCCGTTCTATTGAGAACATCAAGTTTCAGCAGCCGGTGCCGCCTAATGCGGAGCTGGAGCTGCAGCTGAGCTGGCAGGAAGACAAATCACTGCTGAGCTTCAGCTACAGCCTGATTCGCGTGGACAGCATTGAGATTGCCAGCAGCGGGAAGATTCGCCTGTGCTGAATGCGCCTTTCAACCCCTGTGTTCTGATTCCCTGTTACAACCACGGCGCCATGCTGGCCTCGGTGCTGGCGCGCCTGGCTCCTTTTAATCTGCCGGTGATTATCGTCGATGACGGCAGTGATACGCAGACGCAGCAGCAGATCGCCGCCCTTGAGGCCCCACAGCTGGATATCCTCACCTTGCCGATGAATCAGGGCAAAGGTGCGGCGGTGATCGCCGGGATGCGCCGAGCCGCCGCAGCAGGGTACAGCCACGCGCTACAACTCGACGCGGATGGTCAGCATCAGGTGGAAGACACGCCGCGCATGCTGGCGGAAGCGGAAAGCCATCCCGATTGCCTGATCTCCGGCCAGCCTGTTTACGATGATTCCATTCCGAAATCCCGCTTGTATGGCCGTTACATCACCCATTTTTGGGTGTGGATTGAAACGCTCTCCTTCTCGCTAAAAGACAGCATGTGCGGTTTTCGTGTTTACCCGCTGCAACCTTCATTAGCACTCTGCGATCGCCACCCGATTGGCCAGCGCATGGATTTCGACACCGAAATCATGGTGCGACTCTACTGGCAGGGCACGCCGAGCCGCTTTATCAGCACGCGCGTCACCTATCCGGAAAGCGGCCTGTCACATTTTGATGCCTTGCACGACAACCTGCGTATCTCATGGATGCACACGCGCCTGTTCTTTGGCATGGTGCCGCGTATCCCACAGTTACTGAGCCGGGGTAAAACGGCGCAGCACTGGGCCGCCACGCCAGAACGCCGGGGTCAGAGCGGGTTGCGTTTTATGCTGTGGTTGTACCGTCGCGCTGGGCGGCTGCCGTTTGTGCTGTTGCTTTGGCCGGTGGTGGCGGTTTACTGGTTGAGCGGACGTGAGGCGCGTAACGCTTCTCAGCAATGGCTGACGCGGGTGCAGGCAGAAGCCAGTAAACAGCAGATTGCCCTGCCGGCGCCGATCAACAGCTATCGACACTTTCTGCGCTTTGGTTACAGCATGCTGGATAAAGTCGCCAGCTGGCGCGGAGAGGTGCAGTGGGGGCGCGATATTGATTTTGCGCCGGGTGCCGAAGCGGTCATCCGTGCTGCGGATGGCAAAGGACATTTGATCCTCGCTTCGCATCTGGGCGATATCGAAGCCTGCCGCGCGATGGCAAAGCAGGTCAGCGGGCTGGTGATCAACGCGCTGGTGTTTACTGATAACGCCCAGCGCTTTCGCGAGGTGCTGGAGAGCATCGCGCCGCAGGCCGGGGTAAATCTGATGCCGGTCACCGATATCGGCCCGGATACGGCCATTCTGCTGCAGCAAAAACTGGATGCCGGTGAATGGGTGGCGATTCTCGGCGATCGTACCGCCGTGCATCGTCAGCGCGGGGGCGAACGCCGCGTGGTGTGGAGTGCATTTATGGGCCGTCCGGCACCGTTTCCGCAGGGGCCTTTTGTGCTGGCCGCCGCCTTACGCTGTCCGGTGCTGTTGATGTTTGCCTTGCGGGAACAGGGCAGACTGCGTGTGCATTGTGAGCCTTTTGCCGATCCGATCCTGCTGCCGCGAGCCCAACGACAGGCGGCGCTGCAGGCCACGGTGGATCGCTATGCCGAGCGACTGCAACAGCATGCGCTGATGGCGCCGCTGGACTGGTTTAACTTTTACGATTTCTGGACGTTACCAGAGGAGAAGAGCCGCGATGAGTGAACATATCTGGCGCGCTGAGGTTGAATTAACCGTGTCGTTTCACGACTGCGACCCGATGGGCGTGGTGTGGCACGGCAACTATTTCCGTTTTTTTGAAGTGGCGCGTGAAGCGCTGTTGCGCAGCATCAACTATAGCTACGCTGAGATGACCGCCAGCGGTTTTGTCTGGCCAGTGGTGGACACGCGTGTCAAATACCGCCAGCCGTTACGCTGTGAAGAGGTGATCCGCGTGGAAGCCCGCATTACGGAATACGAGAACCGCTTGCGTATCGATTATGTCATCCGCAATGTGGCGGGCCAGGTCACCACCAAAGCACACACGCTGCAAGTGGCGGTGGATGCGGTGAGTCAGGAGATGAAATTCGTTTCACCCGATATTTTATTTGAACGCCTGGGAGTCAAACCGTGATCAGAACTCTTTGTTTGATGCTGACGTTGCTGTGTGCCAGTGCACAGGCCATCACGTTGGATCAGCTGCAGCAGCGTTTTGCCAGCCAGACGGTGATCCGCGCCAACTTCGAGCAGGTGCGCACCATTTCTGGTATGTCGCAGCCGCTGGTGTCGCGTGGCCAGCTATTAATCGCCCAGCAACAAGGTTTGTGGTGGCATCAGGCCACGCCGTTTGTGATGACCTTGATTCTCGATGATAAGCGGATGGTTCAGAGCATGAGCGGGCAGCCGCCGCAGGTGATCACCGCCGACAGCAATCCACAGATGTTTCAGTTCAATCATCTGCTGCGGGCCTTATTTCAGGCCGACGAAAAGGTGCTGCGCGAGAATTTTGAACTCGATTTCCACGATAAAGGGAATGACCAGTGGCAGCTCAGCCTGACGCCGAAGGCGGCACCGCTGAACAAAATCTTCAACCGCATCGATCTGCAAGGCGCAGCCTTCCTTAACAGCATTACGCTGGATGATAAGCAGGGCGATAAAACCGCCATCACTTTAAGTGACACCCGCACCGAGCCGAAACAACTGACTGATGAAGAGCGAGCGCGTTTTGCCCCAGCGCAGTGAGAAAACCGCTGCGCTGCTGTGGCTGGCGGTATGTCTGGCATTGGCGGTGGCACTGGCCATCCTGTTGCCGCGCAGCCAGCTGAACAGCAGCGTGCTGGCTTTATTGCCGCAACAAAATCTGGGTCAAGCACCCGCTGAGATCCAGCAAGGCTTTATGCAGCGGCTGGATCGCCAACTGGTGTGGCTGGTGAGCGCCGATGATGCGCATGGCGATGAAGTGGCAGAGTGGTGGCAAGCGCAGCTTCAGGCGCTGCCGATGCTGAAACAGGTTAGCGGTGCGCTGGATGATGACCAGATGCAGCGTTGGGGCACCTACGCCTTCCAGCATCGTAACGGCCTGATCGATCCATTGACGCGCGCACGTCTGCAAAACGGCGGTACGGCACAAGCCGACTGGATTCTGGCGCAACTGTTCTCAGCGTTTGCCGGTGTGAGCAGTAAAGAAATTCAAAACGACCCGCTGATGCTGGTGCGTGGCGCGCAACTGGCACTGCAGCAGAATGCCAGCAAAATGGTGCTGCATAACGGCTGGTTAACCGTGAATGACGCCCAGCAGCGCCGCTGGTATTTCCTGCACGGTGAACTGGCGAGCAACGCCTTTAGCATTCAGCAAAGTCATCAGTTGGTGACCGCCCTCAATCAGCTTGAACAGCAGTTAAAAACACGCTGGCCAGATGCCCAGCTGTTAACGCGTGGCACCGTGCTGTTTAGCGATGATGCCAGCCAGCGCGCGCAGCATGATGTCGAAACGCTCGGCAGCGTCACACTGGCCGGCTTGCTGCTGCTGGTGTGGCTGGTGTTTCGCTCGCTGCGGCCCTTGGCGCTGTGTGCGCTCTCGGTGGCGATAGGCGCGATGGCGGGTACGGTGCTGACCTTGATCTGTTTTGGTGAGCTGCATCTCACGACGTTAGTGATGAGCCTCAGCATTGTCGGCATCTCTGCCGATTATACCTTGTACTATCTGACGGAACGCATGGTACACGGCGAACAATCCACGCCATGGCAAAGTCTGCACAAGGTGCGGGCCACTTTACTGCTGGCACTGGGCACCACGGCGATTGCCTGGCTGCTGATGTTGCTGGCACCGTTCCCCGGTTTGCGCCAGCTGGCGGTGTTTGCCGCCAGCGGGTTAAGTGCCTCTTGCCTGACGGTGATCTGTTTTTATCCATGGCTGGTGCGCGGCCTGCCGGTGCGCCCCATCCCCGGCATGGTGTGGCTGGCGCGCTGGTTAGCGGCATGGCGCCGCAACACGCTGTTAAAAGTTGGATTGCCACTGCTGGTGGCGCTCTATGCATTGAGCGGTATCCTGCAACTGCATGTCGATGACGATATTGCCCATCTGCAGAGCGCTCCCGCGAAACTGCTAGCGCAGGATCGCCAACTGGCACAGCTCACGGGACAGCAGGCCGATCAAACCTGGTTTGTGGTATGGGGCGATAACGAACAGCAGGCATTGCAGCGTCTCAGCGAATTAACACCAAAGCTGCAACTGGCGCAGCAGCAGGGTTGGATGGCGGGTTATCGCGTATTGCCGCTTAATTCGCTGGATCAGCAACAGCAGGATCTGCAGCTGTTGCAGCAGGCCGCGCCAACTATCCTGGCGCGGTTAACACAGGCAGGCATCACGTTAACCCATGCCGACTTAACGGCGATGCCAGTCAAAGCCGATAACTGGCTGGCGAGTCCGCTGAGTGAGGGCTGGCGTTTGCTATGGCTCTCGTTGCCGGATGGACGCAGCAGCGTGCTGGTGCCGGTCAATGGCGTGAAAAACAGTGCGGCGTTATTGGACTTGGCCACGCAGCAGGCGGGCGTGAGCTGGGTCGATCGCAAAGCCAGCTACGATGAGCTGTTCCGCTTCTGGCGTACGCTGCTGAGTGGCCTGTTGGCACTCGCGCTGCTGCTGATTACCGTCAGTTATATCGTACGGCTGGGTTTACCCGCGGGCTTACGGAGCGCGTTGCCTTCCTGGCTATCGCTGGCGGCAGCGCTGGCAACATTAGGCTGGATTGGCGCCAGCCTGAACTTATTTGCGCTGCTGGCGCTGATTCTGGTGCTGGGCATCGGCATCAATTACACGTTGTTCTTCAGTAATCCGCGCGGTACGCCACTGACCTCAATGCTGGCCGTCACGCTGGCGATGATGACCACACTGCTGACGTTGGGCATGCTGGTGTTCAGCAGCACGGCGGCGATCAGTGGTTTTGGCACGGTGCTGTGCAGCGGGATCTTTTGTGCATTCTTGCTGGCCCCACTGGCGCTGGCACCAGGGAAAAGGAAGCAACGATGAAAACAGGTGCTTTGTTGTTGATGCTGAGTCTGCTGTTGAGCAGTTGCGCACAGCATGACAGCGCATCCAATCGGCCCACCGCGTGGCTGAAACCGGGCGTGCGCGTCACGTTGCCTGCGCCGGGCATTTCACCTGCGTTTCAGCAGCAGCAACTGCTGACCGGCCACGCCAAAGGTAAAACCCAGTCACTGCTGGTGCTGTTGAGCGCCGATTCACAGCAAATCAGCCTGGCGGGATTGTCCTCACTGGGCATTCGCTTGTTCCGCGTGACCTATGATAAAAACGGGATTCATACGCAGCAGATGATGGCGCTGCCCGAAATGCCGCCCGCCAGCCAGGTGCTAGCGGATGTCATGCTGAGCCACTGGCCGCTGAGTGCATGGCAGCCACAGTTGCCGCCAGGCTGGCAGTTGATCGACGATGGCGATCGTCGTGAGTTGCGCGATCCTGCCGGTAACGTAGTGACGTTGATTCGCTATCTGCAACGGGGAACCGTGCGTGAACCGATCAGCATCGACCAGCGCGCATTCGGTTATCAAATTCAAATCCAGCATCTGGACGCATCCTCATGATCTACATTTCGGCGTTTGGCATGGTGAATGCGCTCGGCAACTCACTGGAGCAGATTGCCGCGCAGCTGACGTCAGGTCGCGCACCCGGCATGCAGCCGCGCGAAGGCTGGTTGCAGCAAAGTAAAACCTGTTGGCTGGGCGAGGTGCCGGGCGAATTGCCGTCAGTGCCCGACGCACTTGCCGTGCATAACACGCGCAATAATCAGCTGCTGCTGGCGGCACTGGCGCAGATCCGTCCGGCCGTGGATGCGGCGATTGCCCGGTTTGGTCGTGAGCGCGTGGCGGTGGTGCTGGGCACCAGCACGTCAGGGGTGGACGAGGGCGATCGTCAAGTCGACAGAGGCTTGCCGGGTTACGATTACCGCATGCAAGAGTTAGGTGATCCGTCGCGCTTCCTGGCGCACTATCTTGAACTGGATGGCCCGGCGTATACGATTTCTACTGCCTGTTCCTCCAGCGCCCGCGCGTTAATCAGCGGACAGCGCTTGATTGAGGCCGGTTTGGTGGATGTGGCGCTGGTGGGCGGTGCGGATTCATTGAGCCGCATGCCAATTAACGGCTTTGCCAGCCTGGACTCGTTATCCGAGCGCCAGTGTGCACCGTTCAGTGCAGAACGTGACGGTATTTCAATCGGTGAAGCGGGGGCGCTGCTACTGCTAACGCGTGAGCCGCAGCCTCTGGCGCTACTTGGTGCGGGTGAATCATCAGACGCCTGGCATATGTCGGCTCCGCATCCTGAAGGCATTGGCGCCGAGCAAGCGATGCAGATGGCGCTGAAGCAGGCCGAATTGCAGCCGCAGGATATCGGCTACATTAATTTGCACGGCACCGCGACGCCACTCAACGATCAGGTCGAGTCGGGCGTGGTTCATCGCTTGTTTGGCGATAGCGTGCCTTGTAGTTCCACTAAGCACCTAACGGGCCATACGCTCGGTGCGGCGGGTGCGACCGAGGCGGCGCTGGCGGCACTTATCGTGCAGCAGAATCTGGCGTTACCGGCGCAGGATTTTAGCGCCACTACCCTGGATAGCACGCTGCCGGTTTGCGGACTGCTGACTTTGCCACAGCCGCTGGCGCGTCCCATCATCGCCTCAAACTCTTTTGCTTTTGGCGGGAATAACACCTGCCTGATTGTAGGAAAGCCTCATGACTGATTTTCTGCCGGTGGGCGATTATCTGCCGCACCGTGCACCGATGCTGCTGCTGGATCGCGTGATTCAGGTCAGCGACGAGCGCGTAGTGTGTGAAGTGACGATCAACCACCATGGCGCACTCGCTCCGTTTCTTAATGCGCAGGGCGAACTGCCCGCGTGGTTTGGCGTCGAGATCATGGCGCAGACCGTTGGCGTCTGGTCAGGCTTTCATGCCCGACAGCGCGGCGATCGGGATATCCGCCCCGGCATGTTACTGGGTGGACGCGGCTATCGTGCCGCTGCTGACACCTTTGCCGCAGACAGCACGCTGCGGGTGGAGATGCATCTGCTGATGCGTGATGACAAGCTCGGTAGCTTCGAAGGCGAGATCCGCAGTCAGGATGCGGTCCTTGCCAGCGGTCGGCTGAATACCTATCAGCCGGATGAACAGGAACTTAATCAATTACAACAAGGGATGCAGCCGTGACGCGCAGCGTATTAGTGACCGGCGCCAGTAAAGGGATTGGCCGCGCCATTGCGCTTCGCCTGGCGCAGGATGGTTTCAACGTGGTGGTGCATTACCACCGTGATGCAGCGGGTGCACAACAGACGCTGGCGGACATCACGGATGCGGGCGGAGTGGGGCGCACTCTGCAGTTTGACGTGGCCGATCGCGAGGCCACGCGCACCGCAATTGAAAACGATATCGCCGAACACGGCGCCTATTACGGCGTAGTGAACAATGCCGGTATCACGCGTGACGGCGCTTTCCCGGCCCTGACCGAAGATGAGTGGGACAGCGTGATCCACACCAACCTCGACAGCTTCTACAACGTGATTCATCCCTGTGTGATGCCGATGATTGGTCTGCGTCAAGGCGGCCGAATCGTCACCTTATCCTCGGTGTCCGGTATCATGGGCAATCGCGGCCAGGTGAATTACAGCGCGGCCAAAGCGGGGATCATTGGTGCCACCAAAGCGCTGGCAATCGAGTTAGCAAAACGCAAAATCACCGTGAACTGTATCGCGCCAGGTTTGATCGACACCGGCATGACGGGTCTGGAGCCGATGGTGATCGACGAAGCGCTAAAGATCATTCCTATGAAGCGCATGGGGGCGGCTGAGGAAGTTGCCGGACTCGCCAGCTATTTGCTGTCGGATATTGCGGGCTACGTTACGCGTCAGGTGATTTCAATCAACGGAGGTATGCTGTGATGCA
Organism: Pantoea sp. SM3; assembly: GCF_000963995.1. Classification (NCBI taxonomy): domain Bacteria; kingdom Pseudomonadati; phylum Pseudomonadota; class Gammaproteobacteria; order Enterobacterales; family Erwiniaceae; genus Pantoea; species Pantoea sp. SM3. The sequence goes on along the minus strand of NZ_JZRD01000033.1, from coordinate 19,217 downwards.
GCGAGTCGTGGTTACGGGCATGGGTGGCGTCACCGCCTTTGGCGAAAACTGGCCCGCGGTGGCCGCACGCATCAAGCAGGGGCAAAACGCGGTGCGGAAAATGCCGGAGTGGCAAATTTACGACGGATTGCACACCTTGCTTGGTGCCCCGGTAGATAATTTCGAACTGCCTGCGCACTACACGCGTAAACGCATTCGTTCCATGGGGCGTGTTTCGTTAATGGCAACGCGCGCCACCGAGCTGGCGCTGGAACAGGCCGGCTTGATCGATCACCCGGTGCTGACCAGCGGAGAAACCGGCATTGCCTATGGCTCATCGACTGGCAGCACCGGCCCGGTCAGTGAATTTGCCACCATGCTGACGGAAAAGCACACCAATAACATTACCGGCACCACCTATGTGCAGATGATGCCGCATACCACGGCGGTGAACGCCGGGCTGTTCTTTGGCCTGCGCGGCCGGGTGATCCCGACTTCCAGCGCCTGCACCTCAGGCAGCCAGGCGATCGGCTATGCATGGGAAGCGATCCGCCATGGATATCAAACCGTGATGGTGGCAGGCGGTGCGGAAGAACTGTGTCCTTCCGAAGCGGCGGTGTTTGACACGCTGTTTGCCACCAGTCAACGCAACGATGCACCGCATTCATCGCCGTCACCTTTTGATCAACAGCGCGATGGGCTGGTGATTGGCGAGGGTGCGGGAACATTGATCCTCGAATCACTGGAGCATGCCCAGGCACGCGGCGCCACCATTTACGCCGAACTGGTAGGGTTCCACACCAACTGTGATGCGGCACATATTACCCAGCCGCAGCGTGAAACCATGCAGATTTGCATCGAACGCGCGCTGAAAACGGCGGGCGTCACGCCGGAGCAGATTGGCTATATCAATGCCCATGGCACGGCGACGGACCGGGGCGATATCGCTGAAAGTCAGGCGACGGCGGCAATTTTTGGCAATGACACGCCGATTTCATCGCTGAAAAGTTACTTTGGTCACACGCTCGGTGCTTGCGGCGCGTTGGAAGCCTGGATGAGCATTGAGATGATGCGAGAAGGGTGGTTTGCGCCCACGCTGAATCTGACACAGCCCGCTGCAGAGTGCGGCGATCTTGACTATATCATGGGCGAATCACGCTCAATTGATACCGATTATATTCAATCCAACAACTTTGCCTTCGGTGGTATCAACACCTCGCTGGTGTTTAAACGCTGGCGCGACGCTTAACCCCCTCCTTGAGCCAGCGGCGATTGTCATAAAGCCGCTGGACTCTGATTTTTACCGGTCTCAAATCCCCACAAAATATGCGTGAAAATGCAGACTGATGCTTATAAAAGTCGCAATCTTTGCGATTTCTTAACGATCTGGCGTACCTGACCACGTGTGATGAAGAAAGTTCAGCGAATTTGCTTGCTTTCGCATTCGCTCTCCGCATAATCGCAAACCGTAATAAAAATGATTATCAATATATTTCGTATCAGGGGATATCCATGCGTACTTCGCCTTTCAATCCCGGACTGAAACCGACGCTGCTTGCTGTTATGGTCAGTGCCGGTTGTTTGCCAGTGATGGCTGCTACCACCAACACCACAACGTCTTCAACCGCGGCCAAAAACGAACAGCAGACGCTGACCGTGACCGCGACGCCACAAGCTGATTTCAAATCCGGCGGCAATGATTTAGTGCCCGCATATCTCGACGGGCAAATTGCCCACGGCGGCCGCCTCGGCATGCTGGGTGAGCAGAATGCCATGGACGTGCCGTTTAACGTCATCGGCTTCACCTCGAAAATGATTCAGGATCAGCAGGCGAAAACCATCGCTGACGTCGTGCGCAATGACGCCAGCGTGCAGAACGTTCAGGGTTACGGCAACTACGCTGAAACCTATCGCATTCGTGGTTTTGAGCTGGATGGCGATGACATGACCTATGGCGGACTGCCAGGCGTCGTGCCGCGTCAGGTCATCGATACCCAATTGATTGATCGCGTGGAAGTGTTTAAAGGCGCTAACTCACTGGTTAACGGTGCGGCAACCTCAGGCGTTGGCGGCATGATCAACCTTGAGCCAAAACACGCGGAAGATACGCCAATGGCGCGTGTCGGCCTGGATTACACGTCGTCTTCTCAGGTGGGCGGATCGGTTGATGCCGGACGTCGTTTTGGTGATAACAATCAATTTGGCGTTCGCGTCAATGTACTGGATCGTGAAGGTGATACCGCAGTGCATGGCGCTAAACGCCGCACCACTGCCGCTTCCCTTGGCCTGGATTTCCGTGGCGATCGCCTGCGTACCTCACTGGATGTCGGTTACCAGAAACAGACCTTCCACGGTGACCGTATCGGCGTCAACGTGAGTGGGCTGGACTTCATTCCTGCCCCCACAGCTGCCACGCATAACACCAGCCAGCCTTGGGTCTACAGCAATATCGAGAGTGAATTCGGTATGGCGAAGGCCGAGTATGATTTAACCGATAGCTGGACCTGGTACGGTGCGGTGGGTGCTCAGCACTCCCATGAAATTGGCCTGTATGCCAGCCCGGCGGTCTCCGATGCCAGCGGCGATGCGCAGTATGGCCGCTTAGATACCAACCGTATCAGCGATGCTTTCAGTGGCATGACGGGTATTCGCGGTAACTTCACCACCGGATTTGTCACCCACAAAGTTAACTTTGGTTATTCTGCTGTCACTCAGGCGAATAAAACGGCGTGGCGTTATGGCGCAGCGTCAGTAGACACCAATATTTATAACACCCCGACCACTGCTGTCCCGGAAACGACCTCAGGCAGTGGTGATTACCACGATCCGCTGACCACGGGCCGCACGCGTACTCAGGGTTATCTGCTGAGCGATACCTTAGGCTTCTTTGATGACACCGTATTGTTCACTGCCGGTGCTCGTCATCAGAAAGTCGTGGTACGCAGCTACGATAACAACACAGGTGCGGAAGATACCGATTCTCGCTTTGATGCCAGCCGCTGGATGCCAACTTACGGCGTGGTGTATAAGCCATGGAAAGAGGTTTCTTTCTATGCCAACCACACCGAAGCCCTGCAACCGGGTAGCGCGGCGCCAAATACCGCCGCCAACTACGGTAAAACCACCGGGATCGCGCACTCTAAGCAGAATGAAGTGGGCGTGAAGGTTGACTTTGACCGTGTTGGTGGAGCGCTGTCTCTGTTTGATATCCGCAAACCTAACGCGATCACTAACAGCGATAATGTTTATGCGCTGAACGGCGAGCAACGTAACCGCGGTGTTGAGCTGAATCTGTTTGGCGAACCGGTTTTAGGTTTCCGTCTGAACGGCAGTGCCACCTGGCTGGATGCACAGATCACCGAATCTGCTAACGGCACATTGAATGGCAAACAGGCGATTGGCGTTCCTCGTTACTACTTTGTTCTGGGTGCCGAATACGACATCAAACCGGTGGATGGCTTAACAGCCACGGCTTATGTTAACCATTCAGGCTCACAGTATGCCGATGCGCAGAACACCAAGTCGCTGGATGGTTACACCACGCTGGATCTCGGTGTGCGTTACCGCACCAAGCTGAACGAGCATGATATGGTCTGGCGCGTGGGCGTTGATAACGTCACCAATGAGAAGTACTGGTCAAGCGTAGAAAGCTACGGCACCTACATTTACCAGGGCGATCCTCGCACCTTGAAAGTCTCCATGAGCTACGATTTCTAATCCGCGCTTAACAGGGACGCCATCGCGTCCCTGTTGTCCTTTTATACTGAAATATTTCTGTACCTTGCCACGCATTCCATTACACTCAGTGCGGCAATCCTGCGCATAAAAGTCCTTTGTTATTGAGTCAACATGAGTTCACCCGCGCCACCTGACGATCACGACGAGCCTTTACGACAATCTCTGGATGATGCGCACTTCGCTATTGTGGTACTTGCAGTGACCTCTGTTACCCTTATAATCTTCGTCCTGATGGTGACATTATGGATGAGCTAAGGTCAGCAACAGTTCATGGAAGCCTGCAAGGAGATGTCGATGGAAGCCCGAGATGACAAACTGATCGCCATAATTGGCCTGCTCTCCGCCTGTTTAATTGGCGTGGTGTTTCTGTTCACTATGACGTGGCTAACTGATGTGCGCCATCCCGCCGATCCCACACTTGATGTACAAACCTGTCCGCCAAAAGTTCATCCGACGCAAAACTCTTAATCCTGCTGCTCCCGCTTGTGCCACTTAATTTGCTGACTGCGCAGCTCTAGCGCCAGCGCTTCGTGCAGCGTGCGATTGCCATTCGGATCGGCCAGTCCAAACAGCGCGCCAGGTGAACGTCGATCGTCGGCCCAGGCCGGATATTCGACTACCGGATAGAGCGAAATCCCTTCCAGCGCCACCCCTTCATCCAGTGCTAACAGCGCCTCTTCCGTGACATGCCGCAGCCAGGGAGCGCGTGCGTCACCTTCTGCACCGGTCTCTGCCAGTAATAGTGGACGTTGATAGCGCTGCCAGCACTGCAGCATCAGGCGATGCAGCGGTTGATAAGTCGCGTGTTCAGCTGGGATGGTATCGCCGGAAAAGAACCAGTGGTTATCGGGATAGTAATTCAGGCCGAGGATATCGAGGAAATCTTCACGTCCGCCCAGCTCCGGCGCATCGCGCCCGGCAATCCAGTCCCAGGCTTCAAATTGGGACTGATGCTGTGCATCTGCATAGGGCTTGCTGTCGGGGTTGTCGGGATCGGCGGCGATTTGTACCAGCGGATCGGTGAGCACAAAGCGCGCATCAGGATAAACTTCACGAATCGCCTGCATCGCTGCCAGCGAGGCGCGTACCAGCTGGCGTTTAAGTTCGCGGCCACGCTCGCTGGCATAGGGATCAAGCCAGGAAACATCGGCTCCTGCCCATGACCAGAACGAGATTTGGTTTATCGGGGTGAAAAAAGGGTGTTCAACGCCTTCATCAAGCATCAGTTGTGCCATGGCACGTGCGAAACGCTCAAAATGATCGACAAAGGCGCTGCGCCAGATATCGAGATGTTCCGGGTATCCAAAATGCGCCAGCTCCCAGATAATCTGCATATCATGGCGTGCGGCGGCATGAACCATGGGTAAAAAACTGCGCCAGTCGTATTTGTCAGGCGTGGCTTCGATCAAATGCCAGCGTGCACCGTCGCGGGCAGTGTGTAATCCTTCCTGCGCCAGTGCAGCGTAATCTTTCTCCAGTAACATGTCGTGACCACTACTGATCACCATATCCATACGCCGGCCACCACTGCGACAGGCGGTGGAGCAGGGGAAGCTACCCTGGAAGAAACTGCGGAAAAGCTGCGGGTGATGGCGCGGGGATTGCTGAGTCATCATCCTCTCCTCACGGTAAACGTCGGGGGCAGAACGCAAGCCTAAGTCTAGACTGTAAATTAAAGGCGCGTCAGCGAGCAGTAGCAGATGTCTCTGATTGCCATCCGCCGCGGGCAAGACCAACAATAATAGATCCAGTGAATTCAGGGATTCGGTATGAGTGAAGCAGCATCCGTTCAGCAGCCGCCATCGGGCGAAGGGTTACGAGAGATTGTTGATGCACGTTGTGCGCTGCATCCCGAGATGAGTGGCATCCATCCCCTCAACGATGGTTTGGACGCCTTTGCCGCGCGCTATCTATTGATGGGCATGGCGCAGCACACCATTGATGTGCAGTACTACATCTGGCACAACGATATGTCAGGGCGTTTGCTGTTTAGCGCGCTGCTGGATGCTGCCGAACGGGGCGTCAAAGTGCGCTTGCTATTAGATGACAACAATACGCCGGGCCTGGATGACACGCTGGCCGAACTGGATCGCCATCCGAATATTGCGGTGCGCTTGTTCAATCCGTTTTCCTTTCGCACCCTACGCGCGCTCGGCTACCTGACCGATTTCGCCCGACTTAATCGACGCATGCATAACAAGAGCCTGACGGTGGATGGGGCCGTGACACTGGTCGGTGGGCGCAATATCGGCGACGAATATTTCGGTACTGGCGATGAGCCGCTGTTTACCGATTTGGATGTGCTGGCGATTGGCCCGGTGGTACATCAGGTCGCGCACGATTTCGAGCGCTACTGGCAGAGCAAAGCGGTTTCACCCTTGCGCGCGGTGGTGGATGTCTCGGGCGATGCCCATCAGGCTGTGCGTTTACCGGCAGAGTGGCAGCAGAGTGAAGCCGTTCAGCGTTATCTGGCGCGGCTGGAGCACTCTTCTTTTGTCAGCCAAATGGAACAGGGATCAATGCAGATGACGTGGGCCGAATCGCGTCTGTTGAGTGATGATCCGCGCAAGGGACTGGGCAAAGCAAAACGTTCCAGTCTGTTACCGCAACGCATGCTGGAGGTGATTGGCACGCCGCAACAACAGTTCGACATCATCTCGGCGTATTTTGTGCCCACGCGTGCCGGCGTGGCTCATCTGGTCGCACTGAAGCGGCGGGGTGTCAAAATCGCCATACTCACCAATTCACTGGCGGCCAATGATGTGTCCGTGGTGCACGCAGGTTATGCGCGCTGGCGTAAAAAGCTGCTGCGTCATGGAATTGCGCTGTATGAAATGAAGCCACAAGCTAATGCCAGTGAAGCCCCGCATGACCGTGGGTTAACCGGTAATTCCGGCTCAAGCTTGCATGCGAAAACCTTCACTGTCGATAACCGAAAGGTGTTTATCGGCTCGTTTAATTTTGATCCCCGCTCTGCGGTGCTGAATACCGAAATGGGACTGGTGATTGAGAGTGAAGCCCTGGCGCAGCAAACTCATCAGCGCTTTATAGCCGGGATGCGCGATCGCGCCTGGACACTGCGTCTGGACAACTGGGGGCGGGTGAACTGGGTTGAGTATGCCGGTGAAGCCGGTGAGGTGGTGCACAAGCATGAGCCGCAGTGTACGTGGATACAACGACTGCTGGTGCGGTTGGTGTGGCGCTTACCGGTGGAGTGGTTGTTGTAAATGACAAAGACATCCTGGCGCACCGGACAACAATCGCCCCCGCATCGCAGGGGCTAATGCAGATTACCGTGTGGCAGAGGGCGCTTTAACCGTATTGCGCTGTGGTTTACCGGAGAACAGGAAACGCAGCAGCGGGATGCGCAGATGGATTTCATACAGCATAAAGGCCATCCCAAACACCATCAGCAGACCGACAAAGAAACCCAGGGTGTTGCTGCTAATGTGCGGGGTAACGTAAATGCCATACAGAATCGTCAGCGGATGGTGCACCAGATAGATAAACAGCGAGGCATTCACTAAATACATGATGCGCGGTGAATGGCTGTTCAGCAGCTTGTGGCCAAAGCTAAAGCAGACATTCAGCATACAAAGTCCCATCAGGGTTGAGATCACCTCATCGATTTCATACAGCCAGCCATCGCCGCTGCTGTATCGCTGATTCAGGCTGTAAGCGATAAATACCGCAATGGCGCCAAAACACATCACCGGATTGAAACGCACAAACAAGGCTTTCAGCGCCTGATGTTTCCATGCTAATGCGCCCAGCATAAAGAACGGCAGGAACGTCAGGGTTTGCATCACGGCCACGCTGAACAGACCATCGGCGAACACGGCCGGTACGGCATAGAACAGCGCGCGGCGGAACAGGCACCAGACCAATGCATAAGCCATCAATGCCAGCGTCAGTTTCCCCCAGCCTACCTGCTGATAATCAATCTTCCGCTGCTGAGTGCGCAGCCAGCGGAAGGTCAGCATGCCGAGTGCCGTCAGAATCACTAAAACCAGTAAAAACCACAGATGAGAAATCAGTTCCCACGCCAGCGTGTTGTATTTGTCATACAGAGAAAAGCTGTCCCAATTACCCACTTTGTCGGTCAGATTTTTTAGCATAAAAAACTGCGGCAGGGTAATGAGCGGAATGGCGGTTAACAGCGGGATCCCCACGCGCTCCATGCGGACCTTCAGCCAGCGTTGAGGCTGATAGCGCAGGTACAGCATGTAGGAAAAATAACCAGAAATAACAAAGAACACCTGCATGCGGAAGGCGTGGATGAAGTCATTCAATACGGTTAACCACATCGAGGCATCGTGGCTATTCACGGCCCAGCGCTGTGTGGAGTAAATCAACGAGACGTGAAAGGGCACGCCTAATAACATTAAGTACGCTCGAATGGAGTCGAGAAAATATTCGCGTTCGGGTTTTGCTGAACTCATAAGCTTCCAATTTGTCAGTTTACTTGCCGGTTTCACCCTGAAACCGGATTATGCTGGATGAAAATTCTACCGCCTGTAAACAGCGTATACTATCAGGTGATTCTGTATCTTAACCTGAAGGGTTTAATTATCTGAAAAGCACACTTTCAGCTTACATATCAGCGCAACAATCTTGTGCATAAGCTGTCGGAAAACCGAATAATCCTTTAAGATAAACGGGTTTGATCTGTGCACACGAAAGGGGGGGATGTGCTAAATAAAGTGAATAAAAAAGTGGGGCTGGTAAAAATGCGCTGGGTAGGCGCGGCAGTTCTGCTGGCGTTGTACGCCAACAATAGTTGGGCGTTCAACATTGATGATGTGGCAAAACAAGCCAAGGCGCTGGCAGGGAAAGGTTACGAAGCGCCGAAGAGCAATTTACCCTCTCAGTTTCGTGATATGAAATTTGCGGATTATCAGCAGATCCAGTTTAACCACGACAAAGCATACTGGGGCAAACTGCGCACGCCGTTTAAGCTCGAGTTTTACCATCAGGGCATGTATTTCGATACGCCGGTGAAAATTAATGAAGTCACCGCCTCATCAGTACGTGAAATCAAATATAACCCTGACTATTTCAACTTCGGCAACGTGAAACACGATGCTGATTCGGTCAAGAACCTCGGGTTTGCCGGATTCAAAGTGCTGTATCCTTTAAACAAAAAGGGTAAAGACGACGAAATCACCAGTTTCCTGGGCGCCAGCTATTTCCGCGTGATTGGCGAAGGTCAGGTGTATGGTCTGTCGGCACGTGGTTTAGCGATTGATACCGCACTGCCATCAGGTGAAGAGTTCCCGCGCTTTAAAGAGTTCTGGATTGAACGTCCAAAACCTCAGGACAAGCAGCTGGTGATCTACGCACTGCTGGATTCACCGCGTGCATCCGGTGCCTATCGCTTCATTATCAAACCGGGCAAAGAGTCGACGGTGGATGTGCAGTCTAAAGTTTACCTGCGTGATAACGTCGGCAAACTGGGCGTTGCACCACTGACCAGCATGTTCCTGTTTGGTGCTAACCAGCCTTCACCGGTGACTAATTTCCGCAATGAGCTGCACGATTCTAACGGATTGTCGATTCATGCTGGCAACGGTGAATGGATTTGGCGTCCGCTGAACAACCCGAAACATCTGGCGGTGAGCACGTTCACTGTGGAAAACCCTAAAGGGTTCGGTTTGCTGCAGCGTGGCCGCGATTTCAGCCATTATCAGGATCTCGACGATCGCTATGACCTGCGTCCAAGTGGCTGGGTTGAGCCACAGGGCGACTGGGGTAAAGGCCGTGTTGAACTGGTCGAAATCCCGACGGCCGATGAAACCAACGACAACATTGTGGCCTTCTGGACGCCAGAGTCATTGCCTGAGCCGGGCAAAGAGATGAATTTCCAGTATCGTCTGCACTTCACGCGTGATGAAAACCAACTGCATCAGGATGATGTGGCCTGGGTAAAAAACACGCTGCGTTCTGCGGGTGATGTGAAGCAATCTAACCTGGTGCGTCAACCGGATGGCTCCATTGCCTTTACCATCGACTTCGTCGGTAAAGCGATGAGCAAACTGCCGGACAATACCCAGGTTGCGCCTCAGGTCAGTGTGGGCAACAACGCCGATGTGGTTGAGCAGAGTGTGCGCTACAACCCCGTGACTAAAGGCTGGCGTCTGGTCTTGCGTCTGCGCGTGAAAGATAACAAGCAGCCGACCGAAATGCGTGCGGCGCTGGTGAGCGGCGACAAGACATTGACGGAAACCTGGAGCTATCAGCTACCTGCCAATGAATAAATCGACTTTTTTACCTCAATCTTACGTGGAGGCCCTGCCGCTTGATGCGGCGGGGCGCGCTCGTCTGAGTGATTCGTTACAGAATGCCCAGGCGTTCCACGCTATTCATACGGCGCTGGGGCAAGATGTTGCCGCCAGCGATCGCCCGGATGATGCGCCGCTAAAATCGGTGTCATCACGCGTACAGATGGCCTGGCCGGATTCACTGGCCGAAGGTCAACAACTCAGTAAGGATTATCTCGACCGCACCACGCTGAAGGCGATGCCTAAAGTGAAGCGCTCGCTGATGTTCCCTGAGATCTGGCGCACCAACCCTATCGCGCGTGCATGGGATTCTGTGCGTGGGAAAAAATCCACGCCGCGTTATGCCACAGCGGAAGAGCAAAAGACCGAGGATAAGTGGCGTCATGTCGGTTCTATGCGCCGTTATGTCCTGCTGATTCTGACGATTTTGCAGACGGTAGTGGCGACCTGGTACATGAAAACCATTCTGCCCTATCAGGGCTGGACGCTGCTCGATCCGATCGCGTTGTTTAACCAGAACTGGCTGCAATCGGTAGAGCTGATCCTGCCTTACATTTTGCAAACCGGGATATTATTCCTGTTTGCCATTCTGTTCTGCTGGGTGTCTGCGGGTTTCTGGACCGCGTTGATGGGCTTCCTGCAGTTGATGATGGGTCGCGACAAGTACAGCATCTCGTATTCGACCACCGGTGATGAGCCGCTCAATCCGGAGCATCGTACTGCACTGATCATGCCGATCTGTAACGAAGACGTTGAACGCGTATTCGCCGGTCTGCGTGCCACCTGGGAATCGGTGCAGCGCACCGGTAATGCCGAGCACTTCGATGTCTATATCCTGAGCGACAGCTACGATGCGGATATCGCCATCGCTGAGCAGAAAGCCTGGATGGAGCTGGTGCGTGATGTCGGAGGCGCAGGCAAGATTTTCTATCGCCGTCGCCGTCGTCGTGTGAAGCGTAAAAGCGGTAACATCGATGACTTCTGCCGTCGCTGGGGCAGCAATTACAGCTACATGGTGGTGCTGGATGCCGACAGCGTGATGAGCGGTGAGTGTCTCACCGGCCTGGTGCGCATGATGGAAGCCAATCCGAACGCCGGTATTATCCAGTCGTCGCCAAAAGCGTCAGGCATGGATACGCTGTATGCGCGTTGCCAGCAGTTCGCCACCCGTGTTTACGGTCCACTGTTTACCGCCGGTCTGCACTTCTGGCAGTTGGGTGAATCGCACTATTGGGGGCATAACGCCATCATCCGTGTTCAGCCTTTCATCGAGCACTGTGCGTTAGCGCCGCTGCCAGGTGAAGGCTCTTTCGCCGGTTCAATTCTGTCGCATGACTTCGTTGAAGCCGCGCTGATGCGCCGTGCGGGTTGGGGGGTGTGGATCGCCTATGACCTGCCGGGCTCCTATGAAGAACTGCCGCCGAACCTGCTGGATGAACTGAAGCGTGACCGTCGCTGGTGCCACGGTAACCTGATGAACTTCCGCCTGTTCCTGGTGAAGGGGATGCACCCGGTTCACCGTGCAGTGTTCCTGACCGGTGTGATGTCTTATCTGTCAGCGCCGTTGTGGTTTATGTTCCTCGCCTTGTCCACCGCGTTGCAGGTGGTACATACGCTGATGGAACCGACCTACTTCCTGCAACCGCGCCAGCTGTTCCCGGTGTGGCCGCAGTGGCGTCCTGATTTGGCGATCGCGCTGTTCTCTACCACGTTGGTCCTGCTGTTCCTGCCGAAGCTGCTCAGTGTGGTATTGATCTGGTTCAAAGGTGCCAAGCCGTACGGCGGTGCCATTCGCCTGTTCTGCTCGCTGATTCTGGAAATGCTGTTCTCGGTGCTGCTGGCACCGGTGCGTATGCTGTTCCATACGGTATTCGTGGTCAGCGCGTTCCTCGGTTGGGAAGTGGTGTGGAACTCACCGCAGCGTGATGACGATGCCACACCATGGGGCGAAGCTTTCCGTCGTCATGGTTCTCAGATGCTGTTAGGTATTGTTTGGGCGGCCGGTATGGGTGTGCTCGATCTGAACTTCCTGTGGTGGCTGGCGCCGATTGTATTCTCACTGATCCTGTCGCCGTTTGTGTCGGTGATGTCGAGCCGTGCAACGGTGGGGCAGAAGAGTAAGAATGCGAAGCTGTTCCTGATCCCGGAAGAGTATGAACCACCGAAAGAACTGGTTGATACCGATCACTACCTGCAACTGAATCGCGAGCGTGCGTTGAAGAATGGCTTTATGCACGCTTTGTTCAACCCGGCATTCAACGCCCTGGCAACCGCTATGGCCACGTCGCGCCATAAACAGAGTGCGTTGCTTGATCATGCGCGTGACCGTCGTGTCGACCAGGCTCTGAGCGATGCGCCTGAGAAACTCAACCGTGAACAACGTTTGCAGTTGATCAGTGACCCAGTCGTGCTGGCGCGCGTGCACTCACGCCTGTGGGAAAGTGCAGAGAAATATCATCAATGGGTGGAGAGTTATCAGAAATTGAAACTCAATCCTGAGGCGCTTCCACAGCGCTAACCTTGAAAACCCTGAAAGCGGCAGCGATGCCGCTTTTTTTTTGCCAACATTCTGACTAACACAATCTTTACGCGCGCAGGTGTAGTTATTCCACCCGAGACCCGGTTAAACTAACGCCAGTTCATTGTGAGTAAATGTTGTGAATTATTTCCTTAAATTAACCGTATTGTGTGCCACCACACTCGTGCTGAGCGGTTGCGGCAGTATTATCAGCCGAACCATTCCAGGACAGGGACATGGCAGCCAGTATTATCCCGGTGTGCAATGGGATGTGCGTGACGGGCCATGGCGCGTTCTGACCATCCTTGATCTGCCACTCTCGCTGGTGATGGATACGCTGTTGCTGCCCGTCGATGCCAGCCACGGCCCTTACGAGTAACGCTTACGCCCATTTATCCGATGGGCTATCGTCATCTTCCCATTCCTCTGCCGCAGCTTCACCTTCTTCAAGATCGCGTGGGGGCTCCAGCTGGAATTCCCCTTCATCCCACTCGTGCAGGGTGTTTTCCGACTGCCACTCCTGACGCAGTTCCACCTCGTCGAAATCGCCGTCAAATACCGCCTGAGCTGCTTCACCGCTGCAGATCGGTAAACACTCACCTTGTTCACCTTCACCGTCAAAGAACTCTGCCTGCCACATGATGTCACCATCCTGCATCACGTACTTTTGTAGCGAGAACTGGCTCACGCTGACATCGTCCTCGTGCACATCCGTCTGGCTGGCGAGAAACTCCTCGCGTGCGGCGTCGATAGCTTCTTCAAGCGTGCTGTATAAGCTCATAATGAACTCCATGTCTGTTGAAAGGGATTTCACAGAAGAATAGACGAAAAATGGAAGTGTGCAGGACGGGAAGGAAATAACGGCGGGCGGATGAATGCAATTCAACCGCCCAAACCGTTTAGATCATCTTTTGCGGGAAATGCAGTACAGGACGTACTGACTCGCGAATAATAGGAGCAGAGTAACGAATGCAGCATTTAATACAGGGTTTCACCTTTTTAAAATTAATACGAGCGGTTGATAAAGCCTGATTTAAATTATAGAGCGTACCGATAAAAACCATATCCTCCTTAACGGGCAGACGTTTACACTCTTTCCGATGCAAGAGGTGGTAACCCTCTTGATCAGTACTGATTGTCACGTAGTAATAGATGCCTTTATTCATATTATAGGTTCCTGCGATATATTTGCTGTGTGTAATCTTTTTATATTTTTAGAAGGGCAGTTATTTGGCTAACTGTCACGGTTGAAATTAACTGGAATCGATTTCGCTAACAAATTCCAGAAAGGAATAAGCATAGCTCTTCTTTTATAGAAACAGAATATAGAGGAGGTGGACTAAGACAATGCCTTGTTATGTAAGTTAATTTTACTGGATTGATAAGCGGATCAAAAGCATTCAGCAATATTAAATAGGAATAGGCCTGGAATGCGTCAAAATTAGATCCGTGACCACCTGTTTGCATGGATGAAGCTTTTTGATGCGGCTGGATGAGAATTCAAAGAGATGCGCATTTTAGTGTTTACATTTCGTTAACAAAGATTAATATTCTGCATTTCTACAGGTTATTCTGCTCCATGGATAAAGTTAAATATGGACCGAACAATGCCATCAGCCTGAATTCAGACTGGCCCGGTTTGACTAAAATTGACAGACTATCGTCGTGAAATAACGCAAATTTTCTCAGGAAAGCGTGGAGCACGGACTGTGCTCCACATCACATTAATACAGCGAGGGTTGACCTTCAGGGCGGGTTTTAAAACGGCGGTGCAACCACATGTACTGCTCTGGTGCCAACAGAACGGTCTCTTCTACCACTTTATTCATCACGATAGCGGTATCGAGTTCATTCTCGAGCGAGAACTTATGGCGAATGTCAGGCATCATTTTGAGCTCATAACCGCGTCCGTTGGGCAGGCGGCGAGCGAGAAACGGGATCACGCTGGGATTGCCCAATCGAATCAACATATGCGTGCCCGTGGTGGTTGCGGCATCTTGCACGGCAAAGAAAGGGGCAAACACGCTACTGCGCGGGCCATAATCATGATCAGGCGCGTACCAGATGATGTCGTTGTTCTTCATGGCGCGAATCATGCCCTTGAGATCTTTACGATCCAGCATGCTCTTATTTGAGCGCATGCGTCCCCAGGTTTGCAGCCAGTCGATGAGCTTATTGTCATTCGGCCGGTAAACGCCAATGCCTGGGTTGTGCATGCCAAACACGCGAGCACCTAGCTCCAGCGTCAGGAAATGCATGCCAATCAATAAAATGCCGCGTTTTTCCGCAAGCGCATGGCTGACATGTTCGAGCCCGGAAGTGGTCACCCATTTTTGAATACGCCAGTCAGGCCAGAACCACGCCATACCGGTTTCAATCAGCCCCATGCCAACCGATTCAAAGTTGTGCTTCACCATGGCTTCACGTTCGCTGGTAGGCATATCCGGAAAACAGAGTTCCAGGTTACGTTGCGCGACTTCCACACGACGTTTTAGGAAGCGCATGGCAATGCGGCCCAGACCACAGCCAATCGTATGCAGCACCGGGTAAGGAAGTAACACCAGCAGATAAAGAAAACCAATACCTATCCAGGTTAGCCAGTAACGCGGGTGAAGAAGTTCACGGGAAAATTGGGGAAGTTGAGTCATGGAAATGTCAGTATCCTGCGTCTTGTGCCAGAGAGTCCGGTTTCTGTTATTTGTCGTGATTATGCCATTTTTTCGTGCTGACTGAAATCAAGCATAGCCTGCAGGCGGGTGTAAGGCAGTCAGATTGCGCATTAATCTACAACTGCGGCGGAGAATTGCGTCGGTAATCACGCCATTCAGGATTATCTGACCAGGGGCTTTGCATCGAGCGGAATTCAGGTATCATGTGCGCGCTAAATTTCTCTGATTGCTAACAGGATCGAACACCATGCCAGTGTTACATAACCTTGTTTCCAATAAAGAGCTGAAAGAACGTATGCTGGCTGAAAACGAGCCGCGTACCACAGTCTCTTTTTATAAGTACTTCCAGATTGCCGATCCGAAAGCCTTCCGTGATGCCCTCTACGTTGCGCTAACAAAGCTCAAGGTATTTGGACGCGTCTACGTGGCAAAAGAGGGGATCAACGCGCAAATCAGCGTGCCAGCCAGCCAGTATGAAGCCATGAAAACGGCACTGTATGCGTTTGATCCGGCGTTAAATAACCTCCGAATGAACATTGCGCTGGACGATGATGGCAAATCCTTCTGGGTACTGCGCCTGAAAGTTCGTGAGCGCATCGTGGCCGATGGCATTGAAGATGAAAGCTTTGATGCCAGCGATGTCGGTGCCTATTTAAAAGCCGCAGACGTCAATGCGATGCTGGATGATCCCGATGCGGTGTTTGTCGACATGCGTAATCACTACGAATTCGAAGTGGGCCATTTCGATCAGGCGATGGAAGTCCCCGCCGACACCTTCCGCGATCAGCTGCCGATGGCCGTGGATATGCTGCAGGAGCATAAAGACAAAAAAATTGTCATGTACTGCACCGGCGGGATCCGCTGCGAAAAAGCCAGTGCGTGGATGAAACACAAAGGCTTCAATGATGTTTACCACATTGAAGGCGGCATCATTGAATATACCCGCCGTGCGCGTGAGCAGGGTTTACCTGTCCGTTTCAAAGGCAAAAACTTTGTGTTTGATGAACGTATGGGCGAACGTATTTCTGACGACATTCTCTCAAGTTGCCACCAGTGCGGCGTGCCGTGCGACAGTCACACTAACTGCGTCAATGACGGATGCCATCTGCTGTTCATTCAGTGCCCAAGCTGTGCGGAGAAATACCACAACTGTTGCAGCCCGCTGTGCATGGAAGAGGCGACATTAACACCGGAAGAGCAGCGTTCACGCCGCGCAGGCCGTGAAAACGGTAATAAAGTGTTCAACAAGTCGCGTGGTTTACTCAATATGACGATGGCGATTCCCGCGCCAGAGAAAAAGTAAACGACATCCAGCCTGAGATCGCATGACCTCAGGCTGGTTCTGCTTACTGCCTTACTGCCTTACTGCCTTACTGCCGCACACCTTCTACTGAAATAATCAGCTCTGCTTTCTGCGATGCCGGTCCAAGATCTTTAGTGATATTGAAATCCTTCAAGACAATTTCACCGTTAGCTTCAAAGCCGGCACGATAGCCACCCCAGGGATCTTTTCCTTCGCCCAGCAGGCGTGCATCCAGGGTGATCGGCTTCGTTACGCCATTGAGCGTCAGATCACCGGTGATCTTGTAATCGTTCCCCTCTTTTTTGACTGCCGTTGAGGCGAAAGTCGCTTGCGGGAATTTGGCGGTGTTAAGGAAATCGGCACTGCGAATATGCTTGTCGCGTTCGGCATGGTTAGTGTCGAGGCTGGCGGTGTTCAGGGTGACGTTAACCTTATCGCTCGCAGGGTTGGCTTCGTCAAAGGTGAAAGTCCCGTCAAAATCCTTAAATGTGCCGTATAACCAGCTATAACCCAGGTGCTGAATACGGAACTGTACGAAGGCGTGCTGGCCTTCTTTATCAAATTTATAGTCTGCTGCGCTGGCCAGCAAACTGGTGCCTAACAGACTGGCGGCACTCAGTGTCAGTAGCGTCTTCTTTAGCATTTTACTTCTCCTTTTCAGAGGTTAAGGGGATGCGGTAACCCAGCATCCTTTTCAATGTGAAGTCTCGATCAATAAAATGGTGTTTTAATGCAGCCAGCCCATGCAGGGCGGAAAACAGCACTAACCCCCAGGCCAGCCACAAATGCAGAGCGCCAGCCAAATCGGCCTGTGCACCTGCTCCACTTAACAGGGCAGGCACTTCGAACCACCCAAACACAGAGATAGCTTTGCCATCGGCGGTCGATATCAGGTAGCCACTGACCAGTAGCAGCAACAACAAGCTATACAACAGCCCGTGAGTCAGGCTGGCGGAGCGGCGAATTAAGGGGGAATAGTGTGGTAAGGGGGCGGGTGGGGGAGAGATAACACGCCAGCCAAGGCGCAGCAGTAGTGTGGCAAACAGGAGGATGCCAATACCCTTGTGGATTTCCGGGGCGCTGTGGTACCAGCCATCGTAATATCCCAATCCGACCATCCACAGACCCAATGCAAACATGCCGTAAATGACCAGCGCCATTAGCCAATGCAACATAATGGTCATTAGCCCGAAATGTTGTCTGGAGTTACGCCACATAAAAGTGAATCCATATCTGGAAATAGAGGGTAATAAGCATCCATATTTTGAAATATGAAAGCAATTAAGCTTACCTTTCTATAAAATTTAACAAGACATTCGGAAATTGTGCGTTTATATCGATGTCTGTGTCAGAAATATTGACGATGGCTGTACGGCTGGCGGGGAAATAAAATGGAAATGAATATTGCTACACCTTATGCGGCAATCTTAACGCTAAAATGTCAGGAAAAAACAATTAATGTCAGCTTGCGTCAATAATGCTGGCGCCTGGGGCGCCAGCGAGACAACGTTAAGCAAAGCGCGAAAGTGAAAACGGCTTCAGGTCAAAGGAGAAGGGCTTATCCTGGGCAAATTCACTGGCAAGTTCACCTAAAACGCTGGCAAATTTAAATCCGTGTCCACTCAAGCCGGTAATAATTAATCGATTGGGCTCGCCTGGAAGGGTATCTATAATAAAGTCTTCGTCAGGTGTGTTGTCATAGCTGCAGGCCTCACCGTGTAAGCAAACGCCAACCCCTGGTAAGAACTGACGCAGGAAGCTGAAGGCTTCACTGCCGTCTGCAGCGATACTGCCGAAAGGTTTACGATCTTCGGGTTTCTGCATCAGCTGCCCGCCATCGTGACGCCCCACTTTTAATGCATTATTGTCGGCAGGGAAGCCATAAAAGTGACTGCCATCAGGCATCTCCACCGTGAAGCCAGGAAATTGGTTGTTCTCGCTGTATCGACCATCTGCCTGATACCAGGCGAAGACTTTACGCACCGGTTGTACCGGCAGATCTTTTACCAGTTCACTCACCCAGGTACCGGCACTGACCAACAATTTACGCGCGCGAAACACGCCGTCGCGAGTAGTGACTTGCTGCAAATCGCCATCGCGTGCGATTTCACTCACCGGGCAGTTAAACAGTTGCGCACAACCCGCCTGTTCAGCCAGCTGTATCCAGCTACGAACTGCCTGCTCACATTTCAGGAAGCCGGAGTGAGGTTCGAATACCCCAATGTAGCCGTCGGGCACAGAGATCTGCGGCCAGCGCTTGCGCACTTCGTCTGCCTGCAGGATTTTTACTTCCAGTTGATATGTTTTGGCGCTGTCGATGACATTCTGGATAAATGAGGAGGTGAGGGGAGCCAGATTGAGGATGCCGCTTCGATGCATGATGCGTTCACCGCTCTGACGTTCCAGCTCATCCCATAAGGTTTGTGCGCGCAGCACCAGCGGGACGTAGCGTTCACCTTCGCCATAGGCGTGGCGAATCAGGCGTGTTTCACCGTGGTGTGTGCCCTGGCTGTGCGGAGGATGGGCACTATCAATCATCAATACCGATAAGCCTGCCTGGGTTGCGTAAAAACCGGCGGCGGCACCCACCGATCCACTGCCCACCACAATCAGATCATAAACCATAACCACATCACTCCTGCCAAACGACGAAATTTTTCAACAGCATATCAAAAAAATCACGCCCATGAAAAAGGCACCCTATTTGAAGTGAACCCCGAAAGTTGGAC
>NZ_JZRD01000032.1:0-103485 GCF_000963995.1 Pantoea sp. SM3 | reverse complement strand
GCCCCGCCAGTAACGCCATCACCATCTGAACCACAGTGACCGCCAGCAACATGATCAGCGGCACCAGCCAGTTGCCGCTGGCATCGTGCAGCATACCGAAACACAGCGGGCCAAGTGCCGCCAACCCGTAACCGACACACTGCGCCATGCCGGAGAGTTTTGATGCCTGCCGATGATCCTGGGTGCGCAGATTAAACAGTGAAAGGCTGATCACCAGCGATGCGCCCGCGCCCAATCCAGCCAGAATCAGCCACAAAAGTGACCATGCAGGCAGCAGCAGCAAGCCGCCTACCGCGACAAAAATCAGGAATGAAGCGACAAAGCCAATAGCGCGCTGATCGCGCAGTCGTTTAAGGGCACTCATGCAGGCAAGATTGGAGACGATGGCGACAATCTGATAGATGAACAGCATGCCGCCTGCCTCAATCTGGCTAATACCGTTGTCTTGCGCAAACGGGGTGAACCAGCCAATCAGGGTATAAAACAGCAGTGACTGACTGGCCATAAACAGCGAAACTTGCCAGCCCAATGCTGAGCGCCAGGGCGATCGCATCACGCTGTGGGGTGCTGCTGCGTGCACCTGCGGCCCCGATGTTTTCAGGTAAGGTAGCCAGGCGAGCAGCGCGATAAACGCCGGCACAAGCCATACCGCGAGTGAAAGACGCCAACCTGCGGAGCTCATTTCGGCCAGCGGCACCGCAATGCCCGATGCAATGCTGGCTGAAATCCCCATCACCATGGCATACAACCCGATATAGCGTGCCGTGTGCTCAGTAAAGTCACGTTTGATCAGCGGTGGCAACAGGACATTGGCGGCGGCAATCCCGGAACTCAGAATAAGGGTTCCTGCCCACATGGCATTTTCACTGCCGGTAATGCGTAGCAACGACCCCAGCGTGATCAGCAGCAGCGAACCCCACAAACTGCGTTCCAGGCCAAAGCGATTACCAAACCAGGCAGCCGCCGGTGCCAGCGTGGCAAACATCAGCAGCGGTAAAAAGTTGATCACACCTGCGGCACTGGCGCTCAGTCCAAAACTGGCGCGGATATTCTCCAGTATGGGACCGGTGGCGGTAATCGGCGTGCGCAGATTGGCAGCGGTAAGCAGCAATAAAAACAGGAAAAAACCCGGGCGTCGCAGGGCTGGATTTTGGGTTATCGCGGTATGGGACATATTTTGCGCACCATAGAATTGAGGCAGAACGATTCTGCATATGGTGCGTTGATTGACGTTAACGCTTACGCAGCAGTTCATTTCCGCTGAGGAGGGGGGATACTAGCGAGGGATGCTTGACATGTAAAGTCTCAAAATCCATCAAAGATAAAATCAATAGAATCTTTGATTCGCTGGCGATAAGGGCGGGCATCCATCGCCTGTTTTCCTAACAATGATACGGGCACGCTTGCCATTTCATGGGTCATGACGAGATATCCTTCTCCCTCAATTTCGATAACAGGATTAAGCCGTTTTACCTGGCCAGCCTGAAGTCGATTCATGGGATACAAGGGAATAACAATACGCGTCGTGAGCTCATCAATGATATCGCTTTGGACATCGACCAGATAAGGGTAAGCACTGTTTTTACTGGTGTTGTTATAAATGATGTAATGCATTTTTTAGAACGTCCTGTATTCATCGGACAATAAACCATGCTCTTCGGTTATGCGGTTCAGTTCCTGTAAACCGGCGCTATTTTCATGTTTCCATTTTTTTGCAGCAGCTATCCGTACTTCTTGTCGCAATGCTTCACTCAGAATCGCGGATAAGTTTAAACCGGCATCTCTGGCCTGTTGTAAAAGCATTGGTTCGACGGTAACGCTGACGGTTTTCTTTTGGTTAACACTGGTATCAGGCATGAATCCCCCGTGTTGAATACACGTGTTGCACTGCGAGTGAGTATGGATGAAAAGGCAATTGTCTTCAATCTTACAAAAATAAATGCTGGTGACTTGCCTCTCCACCTATCCGCGTCCACCTTTAAAGCCTCTGTTCAACACAAATGGATGCACGATGCTCTGGTTATGGAATACGCTGATCCTGCTGGCGTCAGTGGTAGTGATGGAAGTGGTGGCGGCACTGTCGCATAAGTACATCATGCACGGTTGGGGCTGGGGCTGGCATTTGTCACACCATGAACCGCACGAAGGCAAATTTGAACTCAACGATCTCTACGCCGTGGTGTTTATGTTCATGGCGATTGCGCTGATCTACATCGGCGTAAACGGCTATTGGCCGCTGCAATGGATTGGTGCGGGCGTAACCTTGTACGGCGCACTCTATTTCATGGTGCATGACGGACTGGTTCATCAACGCTGGCCGTTCCGCTATATTCCGCGCAAAGGCTATCTCAAGCGTCTGTATATGGCGCACCGCATGCATCATGCGGTGCGAGGGCGGGAAGGATGTGTTTCGTTCGGCTTTCTCTATGCGCCGCCGTTACCTAAGTTGCAGGCGGCGCTGCGACAGCGCCATAAATCTGCTAACGCGGACGCTGCCATAACCCCTCAGGACGCGACTCCGGACGAGCCAAACGCGAAGTAAGCGCCAATCCGGCACCTTTTACCAGCAGCGCCAGTTTTTCTCCGCTGCTGGTGCGTTGTCGCGCATCCCAGGCGTGTTCGCCCGCATGTTGCACTTTCACCCCAATCTCACGATAGACACCGCGTGCGGTGGCGATAGCCCACGCGGAACGCAGCGGCAACCCTGGTAGGCCGGAACGAGCAGAGTGATAATAGGGTTCTGCCTCGCTCACCAGTCGCGCGGCCAGTGGCGCCAGGGCGGCGCGATGTTGCGGATCGGCAAGATTCTGGCCGGTTAAGCCTGCTTGATCCAACCAGCTTTGCGGCAGATAGCAGCGCCCGTTCTGCGCATCTTCGACGATGTCGCGGGCAATGTTGGTGAGCTGGAAGGCGAGCCCCAGATCGCAGGCGCGATCCAGCACCGCTTCGTCACGGACGCCCATCACGCGGGCCATCATCAGGCCCACCACTCCCGCGACGTGATAGCAGTAGCGTAAAGTATCATCGAACGTCACGTAGCGCGCCTCACGCGCATCCATCGCAAAGCCCTCCAGGTGATCAAACGCCAACTGTGGCGGCAACTGGTGAATTAACGCCACTTCCTGGAACGCTTTGAATGCGGGTTCATCCATATGCGCACCGCTGTAAGCACGGCGGGTTTCAATTTGCAGATGCAGCATGCGCGCTTCGGCATCTTCCACCACATGCTGTGTGCCGCCTTCGCCCAGCGTTTGTCCATCAATCACGTCATCACAGTGGCGACACCACGCGTACAGCATCAGCGTGCTGCGCCGCGTGGGCGCATCGAACAGTTTCGCGGCGGTGGCAAAACTCTTTGAGCCTACCGCCATGGTCTGAGTCACTTGCTCTAACAGGGGTTGGCGATTCATCCAGCGAGATCCTCCTGCATCAGTTGCGCAGTGGCTTTCGCCGAGCCAATCACACCGGGTACCCCGGCGCCGGGATGTGTGCCAGCACCAACCAGATAGAGGTTGGCGATATCCGCATCGCGATTGTGCGGGCGGAACCATGCGCTCTGCGTCAAAATCGGTTCCAGTGAAAACGCTGAACCCTGATGGGCATGCAGCGTGTCGCGAAAATCAAACGGCGTAAACATGCGGTGCGTCACCAGTTGCTGACGTAGTCCCGGCATATAGTGCTCCTCCAGATAAGCAAAAATGCGATCGCGTAAACGCGGTCCTTCCTGTTGCCAGTCGATCGCCGCCGTGCCGAGATGCGGCACCGGTGCCAATACGTAAAAACTGCCACAGCCTGCCGGAGCCAGTGAGGGATCGCTGGAGCAGGGTGCATGCAGATAAAGCGAAAAATCGTCTGAAAGCTGGCTGCTGTTAAAAATCTCGTCGATTAGCTCACGATAGCGCGGGCCAAAGCACACGGTATGATGCGCCAGCTGCGAATGCGGGTGATTCAGACCGAAATAGAGTACAAACAGCGAATTGCTCATGCGTTTACGTTTCAGCGAGGCGGCACGTTTGCTGGCGGCAGGATGCCCGCGCAGCAACCGATCATAGGTATGCACGACATCGGCATTCGACGCCACCGCATTCGCTGCAAACCGGCGACCATCTTTCAACTGCACGCCACTTATGCGGTTGCCCTCGGTTTCCAGCTGACTCACTTCGGCGTTGAGCAACAATTCGCCACCCAGGTCGGTAAACAGTTTTGCCATGCCTTGCACCAGCGCACCGGTGCCGCCACGCGGAAACCATACGCCCCATTCGCGTTCCAGCGCATGAATCAAGGTATAGATCGAGGACGTTGCAAAAGGATTACCGCCAACCAGCAGCGAGTGAAAAGAGAATGCCTGGCGCAGGTGATCGTCCTGTATAAATTTCGCCACCATACTGTAAACGCTGCGCCAGGCCTGCAAGCGCCCTAACTGAGGGCCAGCGAGCAGCATGTCACGGAAATGCAAAAAAGGCACAGTCCCCAACTTGAGATAGCCCTCTTTGAACACCTCGCGTGAATAGGCGAGAAACTGCCGATAGCCTGCGACATCGGCCGGGTTGAAGCGGGCAATTTGCTGCTCCAGCAACGGTTGATTATTGTCATAGTCGAGCTGTTTGCCGTCTTCCCAGCATAAGCGATAGAAAGGCGTGACCGGCATCAATTCGACATAATCACTGAGCGACTTGCCCGCCAGCGTGAACAGCCCTTCAATCGCCGTCGGATCGGTGATCACTGTCGGCCCGGCATCAAAAATAAAGCCCTGTTCCTGCCATGCGTAGGCACGTCCGCCGGGTTTATCGCGCTGCTCCAGCAGCGTGGTGGGAATACCGGCTGCCTGTAGCCGAATAGCCAACGCCAGGCCGCCGAAACCGGCGCCAATCACATAAGTGCGTGTCATTATTTCTTCCCTGGTTTAGAAGAGGTCGTCATCAGTGCGCGCACCGCTTCACCTATCGGCACGGGCGGCTTGCCACATAAAATGCGCGCTTTATCGCTGAGCCGAAGCTGCCCGGCGTAAAAGCGGCTGATTAGTCCGGCATCCAGCCGATAAAAGCGCTGCATCACACGCCAGCGCTGTTCCGGGCGTCCGGCTAAGAACAGCATTCGATTGAGCAATCGGAAAAAACGCTGTGTTCGCCACTGCTCGCGCGCAAACTGTTCGATGTCGCGACTGAGCGTTGCCGCATCACAAGGCAACAGCTGGGCAATGCGTTCTGCCAGCGCCAGGGCCGTGGGCAACGAGTAACCCGTGGTGGCGTGGAACAAGCCCGCACGCAGCCCGCTGCAAGGTTGACCACGCTGTTGCTGCCAGAAGGCATCAATATCGCCACTCAATGTTATCGGCAGTGAACCTTGCTCCTCACGCAACAGAAGGCTCAATCTCCAGTGATGTGCTTTGGCGTAGTCGGCGATATTCTGCCGTGCAGTGTGCTCTGCCAGCATCGGCTGATTGATGTAGTGCGTATCTTCGATTAACAGACGATCTGCACTGAGCGGTAAGGTGTAGACAAAACGATAGCCCTGTTGTTGATCCACTGTCGCGTCCATCAAGATCGGCTGCGTTAAACCGTGAGGCCTCGCCAGATGCCACTCCTGACCGACAAAGGTTTGATAGCCCAGTTGCAGATGCGGCGTGTGTTGCAGGCCGCGACCATCAATCACCACCGCAGCATGCAGTACGCGATGGTCGGTAAGGGTAACCTGTGTGGGTTGCACCTCTTTCACGGGGGTATCGGTCCAGAGGTCCTCCCCCATCACCTCATAAAGCCGCCGGGCAAAATCCGCAGAGGTGATTGAGCAATACTCCCCACTGAGATCGCGGCGCAATGTGGGGAAACGCACCTGATAACCGGACCAGCGATAGGTAATCAACGGTTGCAGCCACTGAAGTTGCTCGGGGCTGAGGTCATCCTGATGGAATGACCAGGTATGGTTGCCCGCCGGGTGCGTATGACTTTCCAGCATCAGAATACGCAACTGGGGTTGGCGCTGGCGCAACTGTAGCGCGATCAAGCCATTAGCCAGTCCGGCACCCACTAAAATCACGTCATAATGTTCGGGCATCAGGTCGCCTCCGCCCGCACTACACATTGCTGACCGAGTGCCTGCTCAACGATATCCGCGGCGCGCTGGCAACCCCCTGCGCGCTGTAGCTGCGCCTGAATCGGCGAGATGCGCAGCCGATAGTTGTCATCCGCCAGCAGTTGCTGCAGGTGCTGTTCAAGCTGGTGCACGCGGCTAAAGCGAGAGGCACGATGACCGACGCCGTGCCAGATAATGCGTGATGCCACGCCGGGTTGGTCGAAGGCCAGCGGTAGCGCCAGCATCGGGGTGCCCCATTCCAATGACTCTAACGTGCTGTTGAGTCCGGCATGTGTGATAAACAGCTGCGCATGTTGCAGCGCGGCTGGCTGATCGAGAAAATCCGTCACCCACGCCGCACCGGCGCGCTCCAGCTGCTGCACCTGATTGGCGTCCAAAGCGCCACAATGGGCAATCACCAACGAGAGCTGTTGGTTGCGGCACGCTTGTGCCAGATGCAGGAACAAGCGAAAACGGTGGCCCTGTAATGTACCGAAAGAGGCATACACCACCGGTTGCCGCATCTCAGGCCAGGGCGCGCTGGCACTGCGGGGAGGATTCGATGCGTGCAGCAGACCCACAGCGTGAAAATGGCTGGGCAGATGCTGGCGCGGAAAATCAAATGCCGGAACGAGCTGGCTAATCTGCGCCAGCGGTGACAAACATTCATGCAGGCTGTGGCGATCGGGCAAACCCCATCGTTGCGCATGGTGGCTGATCACCGCGCCATGGCGCTGCATCAGGCGATCATAAATATCCTGGCTGGTCTGAAAACGTTGCAGTGATTTTTCATCCTGACCAAATTGAAACGGCATCACCGCCAGCGGAATGCCTGGTTCGCGATTCACCGGCAACGCGCAGGCCACTGAAACAAAGGGGAGCTGCAACGCTTCTGCCACTAATCCACCCGCCGCTTCCATCTGATCGGCAATCACACCATCGACTTGTAACGACGTTAAACGCGCAGGCAGTTCCTGACACAACATATCGGTGCTGGCGGCGATATCACCGATCACCCGCCATAACGCAAGAGGGGAAGCCAGATGCTGTAACAGCCGTGCTAGCGAACCGGCTGGATGACTATGTTCACCCACGGCGCTGAATCCTACGCATCCATCACTCAGCAAGTGGCGTGCATCTTGCTGTTGCACAAAGGTGATGCGATGACCGCGCGCAATCAATACTTGTGATAACGCCTGCAGCGCGTGGAAATGGCTATACAGTGGCGGCGCAATAACGGCAAAGTGCCCCATTGGCAATACCGCGGTCAGTGAAACATCGCCAGCTGTTGATTAAACAGGGCGTGCATATATTGACGGGTTGCGATACCACGATGGCAGGCACAGGCGAGGTGCGCATCGGCACTGCGCAGATGGTCACGCAGGCGGCGTTCAGCACCTTCGGCCCCCAACATCTGCACCAGCGTTGATTTACCCTGATCCTGATTGATGTCCTTGCCCGTGTGTTTACTGCCGTCCGCGAGATCGTCGAGCAGTTGGAAAGCCTGACCTAAATCCTGCGCGAAATAGCTGAGTTTTTGGCGCATGGCAGGGGTTGCTTCCGCAGCAATCGCTGCCATCTGCAAGGTGGCACGGAACAGCACGCTGGTTTTCAGTTCGTTGGTGAGTGCGACGGCTTCCGCACTACGCGTTTGCGCGCCGTGCTGGAGATCCTGGAATTGGCCTTGCACCAGGCCCTGTAAACCCACGGCAGAAGAGAGTTCCGCAATCGCCTCTGATTTCTGCAGGGCGGCTAAACCCGGTGCGATGGCGATCACTTCAAAGGCGCGGCTCAGCAGGGCAATCGCCGCCAGAATCGCCACGCTTTCGCCAAATTCGCGATGCACCGTTGGACGTCCGCGTCGCATCTGCGCATTATCCATGCAGGGAATATCATCGAGGATCAGCGACGCGGCATGTACCATTTCTACCGCACAGGCGAGATCAAGCATGCCATGTTGTGATGCTTTGCAGCCCATATCTCGCGCAGCCAACAGCAGCAGCAGCGGACGAATGCGTTTACCTGGTGCCAGTGCACCGGCGCGCATGGCGGCACGAACCTGATCGCCTGGCTGGCCCGCCGGCAGCAATTGCTCAAGATGCGCCTGCAATAATTGCTGCAAAGAGTGAAGTTCGTGTTCCTGGCTTGCTGTGATATCGACATGGGCGGTCATAGCGGCTTTCCATGGTAAGTTGAATTGTTATGGTTTTTTTATTAACCGTAGACTGCGTAAGGTGAGTTCGCCAGCGTGCTCAACGCATTACGCTGTAAACAGATCCGAAATAAAACCTGATTGTCCACCGGGATTCATTTCACTTTCCCCGTGATCTTATTAGCGAAAAAAGTAACAAGGGTGCCGTAACATAAATTCATCCGGTAGTCTGAAACGACATGCTTATCCATCCGGGAAAATAATGATGTCTACGCAACCCCACATTTTGATTATCCAGCCACTGATGCCGCAGCTGGACGAAAAACTCTCGCAACATTTTCATTGCCATCGTTTATATGATGAGCAGGATGCTGCGCTATTTCTTCAGCGTCAGGGTAAAGAGATCCAGGGAATAGTGACGCGGGGTGACGTCGGTGTGGAAACGGCTATTCTTGAACAGTTGCCTGCCTGTAAAGCCATTGCGGTGTTTGGTGTGGGTACTGACCGTATAGACCTGAATTACACCGCTGCACATGCTATTCAGGTCAGCATTACCAGCGATATTCTCACCGATGATGTTGCCGATTTAGCCATGACGCTAACGTTAGCGTTCTCGCGCAATCTGGTGGCCTACCATCAATTCGCCCGCTCTGGTGCGTGGGAAAATACCGGTGCTTCACTTTCCAGTAAGGCCAGCGGAAAACGCATGGGTATCGCGGGCTTGGGCGCGATTGGGCTGGCCATCGCCCGCCGTGCAGAAGCATTCGGCATGGAGATCGCCTATACTGCGCGTAGCCAGAAAAATGTGCCTTATCAACGCTGTGAGAGCATCGAACAGTTGGCGGCATGCAGTGATTTCCTGGTACTGGCGCTGCCGGGTAGCCCGGAAAATATCCAGCTGGTGGACGCAAAAGTGCTGGCGGCGTTGGGGAAATCGGGTGTGCTGATCAACATCGCTCGCGGCACGGTGGTGAATGAAAACGATCTTATCCAGGTATTGCAGCAGGGTGTGATAAAAGGCGCCGCGCTGGATGTTTTCCCGCAAGAACCGGTTATTCATCCTGCGCTGCGTGAATTAGATAATGTATTATTAACCCCACATATTGCGAGTGCCACCCATGAAACCCGTGAAGGCATGGCGAATAATGTGCTGGAGAATTTGCTGGCCTATTTCTCAAATGGGAAAATGCTGACGACCGTATAAATCTATTTTCTGGCATCAGAGGATTTTCTTATATCCTGTGAAATAAGATTTATATCGTCATTGCAATCCCTGCAGATGAACGTTGTTATGATAGGCCCCTTCATTCAGGAGCCATTTATGACAACTCAAAAGATTGCGATAGTGGGCGCTGGCGTCATCGGATTAGCGGTGGCGCGCGCATTAGCTTTGCAGGGCGTGCAGGTCACGGTTTTTGAACAGCAACATATCGGTGCCGGCACCAGCAGCACCACCTTCGCCTGGGTCAACTCCAATGGTAAACAACCCGTTAGCTATCACCAACTCAATGCGCTTTCTATGGAGGAGCATGCCAAGTTGCAGCTGTCGCAACCGAATGGACTGCGCTGGCTGGAAACCTGCGGCACATGGGAGTGGGCGGCAGAGGGGGATGCGCAACAGAGATTGCGTCAGCGTGTCACCTCACTGCAATCGCTGGGCTACCCAGCGCACGAGGTCACCCCGGATGCGTTGCAGCGTGAAGTGCCGGAGCTGCGTTCACAGGCTGTAAGTGGAAGTATCTGGCACTTTCCAACCGAATCGGTATTGCATCCTGCACTGTATATCTCGCGACTTTGGTCTGAAGCGCGTGCCAACGGAGCGATATTGCATCAGTATCACGCCATTGAACGCCTTAGCGAACACGTTGAGGGTGTGACGCTACATCTGACAAACGGTGAACAGTGGCAGGGTGATCGCGTGGTGATTGCCACCGGGCGCTGGGCCAATCAACTGCTTAACACCCTTAATCTTGATTTGGCGCTGCTCGATACCAGCAAACCCAACGCGGTGGCCTGTAGTTTCCTGGCACGCACGGCGCCACAGCCGCTATCGCTGGCAACCAATTTAATCTCTCCTCAGCTTAATGTGCGTCCGGACGGCGGCGGGCGATTGCTGTTGCAGGCACTGGCGCTGGATGACCTTGCCGATCCTGCCGCCCCCCCTTCATGCCATGGCGATATTGCTCAGGCATTTCGCGATCGCTATCACGCGTTGTTTGCAGATGCAGGCGAATTGCAGATTGAGCACATTGTGATCGGTCAACGCGCCAGACCGGCGGATGGTTTACCTGCTATCGGCTACGTCACGCCTCAGCAGCGTGTTTATGTGGCAGTCACACACAGTGGCATCACGCTGTCACCGATGATTGGCAAGCTGGTGGCGCAGGAGCTGGTGCAGGATCAGGCCAGTGAGCTACTGACAGATTTCCGCCCACAGCGATTGTTAGGCAAAAACGCCAGTGACTTTGCGCCGATAAAACGCAACTTCCCTGCGGCACAGTAAAGCCATTTTTCCTGAAAATGATATTTTTGTGCCACTTTTGCGTGTGTGAGCAGTTTTAGTTGTTGCGATTATGTTATTACTGATTGCCTTACAACTCTTATCTGACACAAGGAGGCAGCATGAAAATCGGTATCGTGGGCTATGGAACGGGCGGTAAGCATTTTCACGCACCGTTTATTAATGCGGCTGAAGGCGTCGAGTTAGCGGGCATTGTGGCGCGTGCGCCAGCCACTATCGCACGCGTGAAAGCGGATTTTCCCGACATTCCGATTTATGCCAGCCTGACCGACATGTTGGCGGCGGGTGTCGATGCTGTCACCATTACCACCCCACCGCAAACACGCCGCGAACTGGTGCTGGAAGCCATCGCCGCGGGTGTGGCGGTGATCGCCGACAAACCCTTTGCACCCGATGCGAAAACGGGACGTGAATTGGCCAATGCAGCAAAAGCCAAAGGCGTTGTACTGAGCGTGTATCACAACCGCCGTTTCGACCATGATGTGCGCACGCTGAAAAAACTGATTGAGCAAAATCGGGTGGGAAAAGTATGGCGTTTGCATAATCGTATGGATTTTGACGATGCCAATACCCTTGAAGGCGGCGAAACCGGCGGCCTGCTGCGTGATTTGGGCAGTCATATCGTCGACCAGGCACTGTTTCTGCTGGGGCCAGTAAAATCGGTTTATGCTCAGCTGGATATTATCGACCTGCCGGAAGGACCGACTGACGCCAGTTTTGTGCTGACGCTGACTCACCACAATGGGACTACATCCTATCTTTCCGCCACCAAACTGAATCGCTTTGTTTGCCGTGAGTTCCGTCTTTATGGCGATGCCGGTAGCTTTGTCTCGCAGGGGACGGATGTGCAGGCACAGGCCATTTTTGCCGGCCAGCGCCCCGCGGACGATCTCGCTGCCTGGGGCTATGAGCAGCCTGAGCGCTGGGGCACACTTAATACGCTGCAAGGTTCAGAGCGCGTGCCTTCCGAACAAGGTGCTTATCACGCTTACTACGAAGCTTTTGCTCAAGCAGTGCGCGATGGCAGTGAACCCCCGGTAACGCCAGAACAGGCCATTGAGGTACTGGCGGTACTGGATGCTGCGTTTATCAGCGCACGGGAAAATCGGGTAGTGGAAGTTATTTAAAACAGTCGCGCTGCTGCGAAGCAGCGCTCTATTCTCTCCACCTTTCCCCATGACACCCTGCTAAAATGGCGTCCACGAGATGTTATGTTTAGAGGTCTGCTGTGTCGAATTTGATGTTCCGTAGTGCCACCTTAGCCGATGTTGATCGTTGCTATGCCATTGAAATTGATGCCTACGAAGGCGATGAGGCAGCCACGCGCGAGAAAATTGCTACCCGTATTGCACAGTATCCGCAAGGTTTTATGTGCCTGGAAAGCGAGGGGCAAATCATTGGCTTTATCAATGCCGGTTGTGCCTGGGATGTGGTGATGTCAGATGAGGAGTTTAAGGAGTTAATCGGGCACGATCCTGTAGCACCTAACGTCGTAATCATGTCAGTGGTGCTCGATCCCGCGTATCAGGGCAAAGGTTACAGCACGCTGATGATGCAACAGTTCATTACGCTCATGAAGCAAATGGATAAGCAGACCATTCATTTGATGTGCAAGACCCATCACGTTGATCTGTATAAGAAGTTTGGTTATGAGTACATCAAACCTTCGGATTCCGATCACGGTGGCATGGCGTGGCACGAGATGCTGATGACGCTGTGATTATTTTTTAACCAAAAATAATTCATCACCTGATCGCGATCATAAAATTACGCTGAAAACTGCTCAACCATGTCAGTCAAATCACATGCAACGAGGAGGTTATGATGCGTACTTCACTGATGACCTTGCCGGAGGTGGCGCGCTATCTTGGCGTGCCCTCCGCCACTTTAGCCTGTGCGATTTGCAATCGTGGCACGCTAGAGAAAGTCCCGCTACCCGCCGCGGTTGACGACACCGCACCGTTGTCCTGCCGCTGCTGGACACCACAAGATGTCCGCCAGTTCAGGCTTGCGATGATGCGGGCGCGTCGCGGGCACTGAAGAACAACTGGCGGTTCTGGGCCGCCAGTTTCCGTTCTTATCCATTCAGCGTTGCCCGCACTTTAGGAAGGCTCTGCGGATAATTCTGCTGAATAAACTCAATCATCTTCTCGCGCACATAGCAGCGTAAATCCCAGGCCGTTGGGGAGTTTTGTGCGGTCATTAATAAACGAATCGTCATGGTTTTGTCAGTGGTATCGGTCACCTGAAGCACCTGAGTTTGCTGATCCCAGAGTTTGGTTTCGCTGAGAATTTTTTCAAAATGCTGACGCAGCGGTTCGAGCGGCATCGAGTAATCGAGGTAAAGAAAAACCGAGCCTAATATTTGGGCATTGTTGCGCGTCCAGTTCTGGAAGGCGTTCTCGGTAAAATAGGTAATCGGCAGCACCAGTCGACGCAGGTCCCAGATACGCACCACAACATAGGTCAGGTTGATCTCCTCAATCCAGCCCCATTCATTTTCAACCACAACGGCATCATCAATTTTGATCGGTTGCGTGAAGGCGATTTGAATGCCAGCGAACAGATTTACCAGTGACTTCTGCAGCGCAAAACCAATGATGATGCCTGCCACCCCGGCGCCTGCGAGAATGGTGGTGCCGAATTTTCTTACGCCGGGAATACTGATAAGAATCAGTGAAAGGCAGAATGACACAAGCAGGACAATCGCGACCTTTTTGACATAAATGATTTGGGTGCGAATCTTCCTGGCGCGCAGGTTGTTTGACAGATTAATATCATAGCGAATAAATAGCATGTCCTGCGCGACGTTGGTCAACCTGATTAACACGGAGCATAACGACAATATGATAAAAACATTCAGTGTGGGAGTAATGAACGAAAGTGAATCGGGATGAATATTAACATAGTCAGCCCCGACATTAATCAACATGAGTGGAATGAACAGAAATAAGGATCCACGAAGATGCTTTTCAAGTGACTTAAATAATTTTCTGTCGCGATTCTGCCAGTAACGTATAAATCTAAGCAGTAGGAAGCGAGCCAAAAAACCCGCGACAAGCGAAAGGGTGACAAGTAACACAGCAGGCACCCATGAAGGGGCGTCAGATAACTCATCAAATATCGATGGCATTATTTTCCCTCATACTCAGCTGACAACTTAACGTTGTCAGATAAATTAAACATTCAGTAACCGTATTCAACCCGGTTATCAATAAATCATTTACTCACTAATAATGAGTTTATTTGTTACTCATTAGCGACCATGATAAAGCGATATTCAATGTTATTCGTTAATTGAATCTGGAGTCATCATCTAACCAACTCACTGAAAGTATAGACGGTTGTGAGTGTTCTGCGCCGGGTAACGTATAGGGGGGCGAATACGATTGAATGAAAATCCGCTGCCCGAAGGCAGCGGCTATTATTTATTGCGTTATTTCGGGGTGTTGAGCGACTAAATTGCGGCGCTTATTCTTCAACGCCTCAATTTGTTCATCAATATCCTCGATGCGCTGCTCAATGCCATCATGATGTTCCTGCAGTAACTCTTTAGCCTCTTCAAGGGATGAGGCCGCCGGGGTATCACCATACAGCGGTTTGTTAGCGGTTTCTCTCACGGTAAAACCCGTCACCACGCCAATCGCACCTACCACCATCAAATACCACGCGGGCATGTAAAGATTGCCCGTCACTTCCACTAACCAGGCGGTAAGGGTAGGGGTAATACCCGCCACCAAAATGGAGATGTTATAGGTGCTGGCCAACGCGCTGTAACGCACTTCCGTCGGGAATAACGCGGGCAGAGTGGAAGCCATCACGCCTATCAGGCAGTTGAGGATGACTGCCTGAATGAGGAGACCAAAAAAGAGTGCGACTAAACTGTGATGAGTAATCAGCATGAAGGAGGGAATGGATAACAGCACCATGGCCACGCTACCAATAATGATAAACGGACGACGTCCAAATTTATCACTGAGTAATCCCATAACCGGTTGCACAAACAGCATCGCCAGCATGATAACGACGATGATCAAAACACCCCGGTCTTCTGAATAGTGCAGATTGTGGGTCAGGTAACTCGGCACGTAAGTCAGCAGCATGTAGTAAGCCACGTTGGTGGTGATCACGATGCCGATGCAGGAGATCAGATTCCGCCAGTGCTTGCGTGCAATCTCTCTAAATGGAACGGAAGGGCCTTCACTTAAACCTTGTTTGGAACCTTCTTCCAGTGAATCTACATGTTTCTGGAATGCCGGGGTCTCTTCAAGTGCATGACGCAGGTATAGGCCGACTAAACCCAGCGGCAACGCCATAAAGAAGGGGATGCGCCAACCCCAGTCGTTAAAGGTTTCCTGGCCAAGAATGGTGGTGAGCAGCACAACCACACCGGCGCCGCAGACGAAGCCAACCAGCGAACCGAAATCAAGCCAGCTGCCTAAAAATCCGCGTTTGCGGTCGGGTGAGTACTCCGCCACAAAGATGGATGCGCCGGTATATTCCCCTCCCACCGAGAATCCTTGCACCATTTTCGCAATCAGCAGCAAGACCGGTGCCCAGAAGCCGATAGTGGCATAGGAGGGAATGAGACCGATGCTGAAAGTACTGAAGGTCATCAATATGATAGTGATGGCGAGGATCTTCTGGCGGCCATATTTATCACCTAATACACCAAAGAACATTCCCCCTAGCGGACGGATGATAAACGGAACGGAGAATGTGCCCAAAGCGGCGATGATCTGGATGCCCGGAGAGGCACCTGGGAAAAACACCTTCCCCAAAACGGCCGCAACATAGCCGTAAACCCCAAAGTCGAACCACTCCATCGCATTACCCAGAGCGGCGGCGGTAATCGCCTTCTTGAGACGAGCATCATCAATGATTGTCACGTCCTTCAGCCGCATCGGTTTAACCTTTTTACGTCTTAAACTAAGCATTACCCTTCCCTTAAAAATCAAACACTTTTGGTTGATCTCTCATTATAAAAAACTGTAAATCGTTAAGCTGAATCCAGCTCATAGCTGTTGATTCAGATACAGCATAGACATAAATTTACAATTTGCCGGGCGAGGCTATGATTTAGCGGTTTTTAAAACCCTCCTATAGTCATATTTATCTTCGATCTATTAAAGTAAAGGACTCTGATGAAATGACAGGGGTAAACGGTATGTTCTGGGAGTCTGAACGCTTGCTTTATCGTTTTAATTTAGCTGAGGATCTGGACGACCTTTTCAGAATCTACGGCAATCCTGAAACGCATAAGTTTAATCCGCGTGGCCCGTATCCCAACATCGATTATGCGAAAGAAACATTAATGCGCTCACTCGAGAGTGATAAGGAAAACGGTTTCGGCGATTGGACCATTTTTGAGAAAGCGAATCCGCAGCATGTCATTGGTTTTGGCGGGGTTTTTGTAAGCCATTTTGATGGGCGTAAAACAAATAACTTAGGATATAGATTTGAGCCAGAAGCCTGGGGTAAAGGTTATGCCACTGAACTTTCCAGAAGGGCTTTACGCTTCGGATTTGAAGAGGTTGGTCTTGACGAGATTGTCGGCGTAGTGAGAGAAAATCATATTGCCTCTCAAAAGGTGCTGGAAAAGGCAGGACTAAAATTTCAAAAAAAAGTAACGGACATAGAAGGGCTTCCACCCAGCCTGATGTACTGCATTAATCTGCAGGAGTGGAAGTCTTACCAAACCGAATAGTTCAGTGTCAGGAACATTTAAATTTTAAGTTCAGCCATTATTATTGATTCCATTTTCTCTGGCGTAGTAAAGGGTGCAAACCGCTTAATGGGGTTGCCGTCGCGTCCGATGAGGAATTTCGTAAAGTTCCACTTGATCCTACCGCCGAGCACGCCGGGTAATTCGCTTTTCAGATAACTAAACACCGGGTGGGCAGCGGCTCCGTTGACCTCGATCTTCTCGAACATCGGAAAGCTTACACCGTAGTTGATGTGGCAGGTTTGTGAGATCGCGTCGGCGTCACCGGGCTCCTGCTTACCGAACTGATTGCAGGGGAAGCCCAGCACCATCAGCCCCTGAGCGGCGTACTTCTTATAAAGCGCTTCGAGGCCTGTGTATTGTGGTGTAAAGCCACAGTGGCTGGCGGTGTTCACCACCAAAACCAGTTTGCCAGCGTAATCAGCCATTGAAATAAGCTGGCCGCTCAGGTTGGTGGCGGTAAGTTGATAAAAGGGGGTCATGTCAAAGTCCTCAAAGAACACCCGTTTAATTCTGCAGGATTTCTTTCACCCAGATTAATGACAGAGTAGCGAAAACCAACGCTCTGTTAATTAACACGGATCGATATCAATAACATCGGATCTCGCAAAGCAATATACATCAGAACCCATGGTCATTCCGCTATGATAGGATTTCAGCACCACTGAAAAAGTTATTTGGAGTGAAGAGTGACGCTTCCATCAATCCATGAATGGCATCAAAATGACTATCTCATTAGTACAGACAGCGCAAAATTGGATGTGGAGGCGATACACCAGTATCTGACGCGCTCAACATGGGCGAAAGGCATAGACGTGGAAACCGTCACCGCTTCAGTTCAAAATAGCCTCAACTTTGGCATTTATCATCATCAATCTCAGGTCGGATTTGCCCGGCTCATAACAGATTATGCGACCTTTGCTTATCTCTGTGACGTGTATGTACTGGAAGCGCATCAGGGGGAGGGGTTAGGCAGATGGTTAATGACGTGCATTCATGACCATCCTCTATTTAACAGGCTGCGCAGGATCATGTTGTTCACTACGACAGCGCCATGGCTTTATGAGAAATTTGGCTACGAGCCAGTCAATCGTCCTGATTATGCGTGGACAATCACGCGTCCAGATATTTACCGTAGCGATAACGATAAGAATTGATGCGCCGACAGGGCTTATCGAAGGCGGTTATGATTGCCGCCTGCAACCGTCAGCGTGCAGCAGACTGCTGGGCGATTTCCAGCAAAGCCGCTAAATTTTCCGGATAATAGCGTTCCCCACTGCATATCAGTTCTTCCAGTTTCCACCAGTGATAGTCCGACATCACCTCCCGCTCGTGCTGACTCCATCCCGCGGTTGAAATCTCCTGTTGAACAACCTGCACCGTATAATATTGCTCTTGTGCTAACACTACCTCGCCGCTGGGTAAGTGATAAAGAATGCCTGAGGACCAGCATTCTCTCTGTTCTTTTAAACAGAACGCTGCCCAGCGATATTACACAGGGCAGCGTGAGTTTACTGAGATTTCAGCGCCACATCAGCGGCAACCGCGTGCCAGCGAATGATAAGCCTAAGCGCATTTACAACTGCGGACCAGCCTGCGCAATACGCGCCCCGGCCTCGTTGTTGCTGTACTGTTTGAAATTATTGATAAACAGCTGTGCCAGTTTCTCTGCCGCTTCCTGCCATTCTGCTGGTGATGCCCAGCCGTTGCGCGGATCGAGCGTGTTCACATCGACGCCAGCAATCTCTTGCGGAATGGCGAGGCCAAAGATCGGCAGTTTTTCTTCACGCAATGCGCCCGTTTCCCCTTCAAGGATGGCGTTGACGATCTGGCGTGTATCTTTCAACGACAAACGCTCACCCGCGCCGTTCCAGCCCGTATTCACCAGCCACACTTCAGCACCGCTCTGCGCAACTTTCTCCTGCAGCACATCAGCATATTGTGTTGGATGCAGCATCAGGAAAGCCGCACCATAGCAGGCAGAGAATGTCGGCGTTGGGGCAGTAATCCCGCGCTCGGTGCCCGCGAGCTTGGAAGTGAAGCCAGACAAGAAGTGATACTGCATCTGTTCTGGCGTCAGGCGAGATACTGGTGGGAGCACGCCGAATCCATCCGCTGCAAGGAAGATAATGCGGGAAGGGTGACCGGCGCGAGACACCGGCTGCACGATATTCTCGATGTGCGACAGTGGATAAGAGACGCGTGTGTTCTCGGTTTTGCTGCCATCGGCATAATCCACGCTGCCATCTTCACGAACAACGACGTTTTCCAGCAACGCGTTGCGGCGGATGGCGCCATAAATTTCCGGTTCAGATTCCGCTTTCAGATTGATGGTCTTGGCATAGCAGCCGCCTTCAAAATTGAATACGCCGTCTGCATCCCAGCCGTGCTCATCATCACCAATGAGCTGGCGACGCGGATCGGTCGACAGTGTGGTTTTTCCGGTACCGGAGAGGCCAAAGAACAGCGCCACGTCGTCTTTTTCACCCCGGTTTGCTGAGCAGTGCATTGACGCGATACCCTTCAGCGGCAGCAGGTAGTTCATCACTGAGAACATCCCCTTTTTCATTTCGCCGCCGTACCAGGTCCCGCCAATCAGCTGGATATTCTCTGTGAGGTTGAAAGCAACAAAGTTCTCTGAGTTTAACCCTTGCTCCTGCCACTGCGGATTGACGCAACCGGCGCCATTAATCACCGTGAAGTCCGGGGTAAAGCTTGCCAGCTCTTCGGTGGTTGGTGCGATAAACATATTTTTGACAAAATGCGCCTGCCACGCCACCTCAGTGACAAAACGCACGGCCAGACGAGTATCGGCACTGGCACCACACCAGGCATCAACGATATACAGCGCTTTCTCAGATAAGTGATCGGCAACCAGCGTTTTCAGGTGTGCCCACACTTCAGTGGACATCGGTTTGTTATCGTTACGCCCCAGGCCAGCATCCGACCACCACAGGGTATCGCGCGTCACATCGTCGCGAACGATGTACTTATCGCGCGGAGAGCGGCCAGTGAACTCGCCGGTATCAACCGTCACCGCACCTGAGGTCGTTAATATTCCGCGCGCCGGGCCTTTAAGCTCGGCTGACGTTTCATGCTCGAACAGCAATTCGTAATTCGGGTTATAGACGATCTCGCTGACATCGTTGATGCCAAGGCTTGAGAGATGTTGCATGACAGATTTAATTGCGCTCATAAAATACCCTGACTCATTGGATGCATGGCGAGACGGCAAGGGCCGACCCGAGTAGAGGATGGATAGTAGCACTGGCTTTTTGATGCAGAAATTGCATATAAATCATTTGTCATGTAAAAAATGCATAGAAATGGGGGCTGTAATTGGAGCGAAGACGTGCTAAGTAACCTCGAAGTGAAGTGGTTCTATGATGTGATTGCATTAGAAGAATGCCGCAGCTTTACCCTTGCGGCAGAGAGACGAAATATTTCGCAATCCTCGTTTAGCAGAAGGATTCAGGCACTCGAATCGAACCTGGGTTTCAGCGTATTTAATCGTGAAGTGAACCCGCCACAGTTGACGCCGCAGGGCAGGATATTTGTCGGCTATGCCAGAAACATGCTTGACGATATGGACTTCCAGATTAGTCGAATCAAGGGGGAAGATAAGTCAAAGCAAAGTATCCGTATCGATGCGGCGCCTTCACTTTCCGTCCTTCTGCTGCCCGACATCTTAGCGGATTACCGCGACAGCCCGGACAAGGTGTTTTTTGTTGAATCGATTAACGTCAATGACGCAGTATTCAATCTAAAGGAGGGGAAAAGTGATTTTATCCTGTCCTTTTATAACGAAGAGTTGATGAATTACCCGTTCATCAACCATAAAATTTTCGATTCCGCTCTGCATCTGGTCTCACCCTGTGATCAGCACGGTAAGCCGATATTCTCTATTAATGGCGACACACTGCCGCTGGTCAAATATGCCAATGACAGTTATATGGGTCGCCAGGTTAATCAGGTCATTGATCGCATACCCAATACCACCTTTATTCTGACCTTTGTTTCATCGATGAGCGAGTTACTGAAAAGAATGATCCTGAAAGGCGATGCCGTTGGCTGGCTGCCAGGTTACTCGATTCAGCGTGAACTGGAGGAGAGAAGGCTGGCGATCATGGACCACAGCCTATCGCTTAAGATTTCGGCTTATGTTTATCGCTCAGGCGCACGCTTAAATCTCACGGCGGAACGCTTCTGGCGCTATGTGAAAGGGCGGAATATTGAGGGATAAAGTGAAATTTTATGCGTGAAAAGGATATTCAGGATAAAAATGAGGGGCAGGGATGCTTTTGAGATTTTTATCAGCGTGTGTGGTACGTGCGAGTCATACGTTATGCCAATAAATCTCCATTTTATTATTCCCAACATCGTTTTTTGTTCAGCCTAAAGTGATTTAAAAACATGCTTGCTGAATATTATCCAGATGAAAACGGCGCAAAGCGCAATGCCCGCTAAAATAAGGTAGGCAAAGCTCCATGAGGTGTGGCTGACGATGGCACCAGCCAATGCCGGGCTGAATGAGGCTCCCAATCCTTGTAGCAGCATAACGAGCCCAAGCGCGGCGTTGATATGTCCTGAACCATTAAATAATGAGGCAATAAGTCCGGGAACGGCAACGCCTAAGATACCCGCAGCGACACCGTCCAGAGCCTGCACGGGAAACAACACGAACTCATTGCTCCAGAACGACGCAATCGCTGCACGAAATGGCAGTACAATCAGCGCAATAACAACAAGTCTGGCATAACCATACCGTGATGCATATCGCGCTGTAAGCAATGCGACAGGGATCATCACCGCTTGAGAAATGGCGACTGTGAGGGCAGCATAGGTTCCCGGCGAGAACAAAGATTCCGTGGGAGAGGAGGCAACCTGCATGCTTAACATTGGCAGTTGCGCTGCATTGGCCAGATGGAAGAGAAGCAAGGTCAACCCTGTTAGTGCCAGTTCGGGTCGCTTTATTAATGCCAGCACAGAGACAGACACGGTCGGACCTTCATGCTTTTCTATTCCTCTGGCCACATCGTGATCTATATCGTTTTTGTTGATCGCTAAAGTGCATAAAACCGCGCATACCGCCATGGTGGTCATCAGCAAGAATACCGAACCGGTGCCCCAGATCCAGCAGGTGATGGCCGCCAGCACCGCCACCGCCATATTGCCGCTATGGTTAAAAGCTTCGTTTCGTCCCATCTGAGACAAAAAACCTTTCTGACCGGTGATACCTAAGGTGATACCCGCAATCGCTGGCGTAACGACAGCTGCCGCAATACCGGTAATAATTTGCGATAAAATAACCACAGCAGATGTGGGGAAATACCAGAGGGCGAGGGCGCTCAAAGTAATCAGCAGAGATGCAGTAACAATCAATAGTCGTTTAAAACGGGTGGCATCGACAATCATCCCTGCGGGGAAGGTAGCCAATAGTCCAGCTAATCCGCCCAACGTCATCACCAGACCAATTTCTTCCGCTCGCCAGTGGTGGGATACCAGAAAAATGCCCAGAAACGGGCCCAGCCCATCCCGGACATCAGCGATAAAGAAGTTGAGCAGACAGAGAACCTGCAGTGAACGTAATCTCATCAATACCCGCCCCGAAAAGTTTTATCGTCCTAAAATACCCTGCGCTGTGGTCAGGGTTGATTTGCCTGTCTTTTGATTATTTTGTGACTGAAGAACCTTGATGCTTATCGTCTTGAACCTCGCTCAAAAAATAGTGCTGATCTCCCGCTTCGTCAAAGACAGCACCGCCTCTGATTTGGGACTAAGGATTGAAGCGAGGACGCTCGCGTGGGTGGGTGACTACTGTGGTGAGTTTACATATCCGTAGAGTTCCGGCACATCCTGTCAATACGGTTCACACCGTACGCTTACTCTCCACTCTCATGCTGTATAGGGAAGAACTATGCAAAGCAGAATACTCCCCATTCAAATTGCCATGATTACCTGCCGCCTGGCTTGCGTTCTAAAACATGGCGACCAGACTTGTTGGGTTATCCAGGCCATAAACGCACCGCGTTTTCCCAGCAAGGAGAAAGAAATGAGTAAGAAGATCGCCGTCCTGATCACTGATGAATTTGAAGATTCAGAGTTCACCTCGCCCGCAGAAGCCTATACCAACGCGGGTCATGAGGTCGTGACGATTGAGATGCAAGCGGGAAAGGTTGTTAAAGGGAAGCAAGGAAAAGCGGAAGTCACCATTGACAAGGATATTGATCACGTTAACGCCGCTGAATTTGATGCATTACTGCTGCCCGGCGGTCATTCGCCTGATGCACTGCGCGGTGATGACCGATTTGTGAATTTCACCAAAGAATTTGTCGCCAGTGGCAAACCGGTATTCGCAATTTGTCACGGTCCACAGTTGCTGATTAGCGCCAATGGTGTGCGCGGCCGCAAGATGACCTGTGTTAAAGCTATCGCTATTGATTTACGGAACGCGGGGGCAGATTTTTATGACCAGGAAGTGGTCGTCGATGACGATAAGCTCGTCACCAGTCGCACACCGGATGATCTTCCTGCGTTTAATCGCGAAGCGTTACGCATTTTGAATGCGATCTGAGTTTTAGCCCCCCTTTTTAGGGCTTACATGCTGGTCGCCGTGAATGGCGACCTTACGGTGACTGCTTCGAGCCGATGTGCACCGACCAATTTCTATGTGCAATGAAAGCCCCGTACTCAGACTTTCAAATCAATCACCACTTTCCCCACGTGTCCGGCAGATTGCAGATAACGATAAGCCTGCTGCGTTTCCGCAAAGGTAAACACGCGATCAATCTCGGGAACAATCCCAGACACTTCAATCGCTCTCACCGCCTGACGCAGGTCCGCCGTTGAGCCTGTGTTATTCCCGACAATATTCAACATCTTCTGAATGATTGGCAGTACCGGCACAGTCAACTCCGCACCACCCACAAACCCAATCACAAAAATCGTTCCGTTATAGGCCGCCGCATTAATCGATTTTGCAAATGTTGTCGCACCGACTGACTCCAGCACCAAATCCGCCCCCTGACCGTGCGTAAGCGCCAGCACCCGTTTATCCCACTCGGGTTCATCGCGGTAATTAATCCCTTCATCGGCACCCAGGGCTTTC
The DNA here is from genome assembly GCF_000963995.1 of Pantoea sp. SM3. Lineage (NCBI taxonomy): Bacteria > Pseudomonadati > Pseudomonadota > Gammaproteobacteria > Enterobacterales > Erwiniaceae > Pantoea > Pantoea sp. SM3. The sequence continues at coordinate 79,907 of NZ_JZRD01000032.1, read as the reverse complement.
ACCTTCGCCAGTTTTTCATCGGAAGAGGAGAGCATAATCACCCGCGCGCCCGCCGCTTTGGCATATTGCAACGCAAACAGACTTACGCCACCGGTCCCAAGCAACAGTACGGTGCTGCCAGGCTGAACCTTACCGCGCACGATGGCATTCCAGGCCGTTGTTGCCGCAATCGGCAGTGTGGCGGCCTGCTGCCAGCTAAGGAATTCAGGAATACGCACCAATGAAGCCGCCGGCACTACGGCAAATTCCGCCAACCCACCATTGCCCGTCACGCCGCGTAGGGCATGATGATGTTCAGCGCGAATCAAACCCGCATGCCAGCTGTGCATCATTCCGGGTATCACAGGTTCACCAATCTTCCAGCCATGCACACCCGCACCTAATTCCACGATCTCCCCCGCGCTATCTGCACCTGGAATGATCGGCTGTGAGAGGTCCCCAAACTGACCCGTTGCCAGCGCCAAATCGAGATAGTTCAGGCTCACCGCATGTTGCCGTATTAGCACTTCGCCCTGACCAGGCAGTGGGCGGGGCAGTTCACTGATTGTCAGGGCATTAATGTTCGGGGCAGTCAGTTGGATAGCTTGCATCGTATTCTCCTGTGTTCAATGTGCGTTTAGTGTGGCGTGAAAACAGACGCTATAATCGATGCTTAAACCAAATGACTGTTGCACAGGGAGCAATAATGCAGGATGACGATTTTCGCCAGCGCGAAGCGTTTTTAGCCGTGGTACGTGCAGGCAGCTTCAGTGCGGGCGCGCGTGAACTGGGACGCGATGTTTCTGTGGTCTCACGCCGCATTGCTGCGCTGGAAAAGCGGCTGGGGATTCGCCTGATCGAGCGCACCACGCGACGCATTCGTCCTACGGAGGAGGGGCAGCGCTACCGCCAGAAAATCGAACTGGCCGATGAGTTGCTGCGTGAGGCGGAGGAGGAGGCACGAGCATTGGCCGCTCGCCCCGCGGGCACCATCCGTTTAACCGTGCCAGCATCATTCGGTCGTAGCTGGGTGGCACAGGCGCTACCCGGCTTTTTGCAGGCTTATCCTGATGTTCGCATTGTGCTGAATTGCAGCGATCGTTATGTCGATTTATTGGGGGATAATTTTGATATGGCGATTCGTATTGGTGTGCTTACGGATAGCCGACTGATAGCACGCAAGCTGGCAGATACCCGTCGGTTGCTCTGCGTGTCACCCGATTATCTGGGTCGTCATTCCGCGTTAAACCAGCCTCAGGATCTCCGCCAGCACGACTGTCTGGGTTTTACCCCAATGCACAGCTGGCCGGAATGGCGTCTGGAGAAAGACGGTCATCAGATCGCGGTGCCAGTGCAAACGCGTTTGGAGAGCGACGAGATGGATGCACTGGTACTGGCAGCTCAGGCAGGCATGGGGGTATTACTGGCGGCCAACTGGCTGGTGCAAAAGGAGCTGGCTGAGGGCTCGCTGGTTGCCGTTTTATCCGACTGGCAGGCTATCGGGGAGGATGGCGTCTGGTTGATGAAACCGTCCAGCCAACTTCAGTCGGCAAAAATCAGCGCTTTAACTGAATGGCTGGTCAGCTGGTTTGCCGAAAAGCGCTGGTAGCGTCGAAACCCAGGTGTCATTCGGAGGTGGCGGGTCTTCAGGCCGGTTCTTTGGTTAGCGCTGGCTGCCTCAATGAAAGTACAGCATTGTTGCGCTGGTGGCCGATTTTATGGTTTCACCAATTTTTGCAGCGATGCCGCACTCTGCTCATCATCCGGCACATACACCAGCAGGCGGTCGCCATTGCGTGAAGCAGACCACCAGTTATTCTGGCGCAGCGTCATTTCACCGACTTCCTCGCGGTAAAAACGCTTCAGCCGATTTTCCACCTTGCCCAGTTCGTAGCGTTGCCAGGTATGGGCAAATTCATCCGAGCTATTCAGCAAGCGAGCCAGGAAGCTCTCCCAATGCGGGTCTCCGAGATGCTCGCCCATCTGCCCACGAAACATGGCTACCATCTGCGGCATGACATCTTCCCAATCATTAATTGCCTTGCGCCACCCGGGGTGATTAAACGCCAGCCAGATGCAGTTGCGATCCTCCACGGCGATTTCCGCAAGATCCACGCCCATCAATGCGCACCAGGCGGCGTTGTAGCCAAGAATGTCGAAGCGTGGTGTTTCGATAATCGCCGGTAACTGAATCGCATCCAGCATTTGCTGATTGTGCGCCGCAATTTTGCAGCAGGCGGCCGCCACCCGCACCGAAGGCAGTGAGTGCCCGGCAAGGGAAAACAGATGCTGAGTTTCCACATCGTTGCACTGCAGTGCTGTGGCAATCGCCGTCAGGGTTTTTGGCGAGGCTTTGATATCGCGTCCCTGTTCCAGCCAGGTGTACCAGGTCACGCCCACATCCGCTAACTGCGCCACTTCCTCACGTCTTAAACCTGGGGTGCGACGCTGACGCATAGGTGGCAAACCGAGGCGGTTAGGATCGAGGCTTTCACGGCGGGTACGTAAAAAAGTGCCCAGCAGTTTTCGATTATTGTGTTCCGCAGCGACAAGCGCAGTGGCCGTACTCATAAGCAGATCTCCGGACGAGACGGGTAGTATTTGTACCATGATAAATAAGAACTGGTACCCGTTTAACGGTTAGGTGATGCTATGCCGTACTGCACTTAAAAACAAGGTTAAAAACGATGCACAGATCGCAACTTCAACGCGCGGGACTGGTGGTCCTGCTGGCTGGGCAACTGCTGCCCATGATCGATTTTTCCATTGTCAACGTGGCGTTAGATGCCATGGCGCATACGTTGCGCGCCACATCGATTGAGCTGGCGCTGATCGTCGCCGTGTACGGCATTGCATTCGCCATCTGTCTGGCGATGGGCGGACGCCTGGGGGATAACTATGGACGTCGCCGCGTATTCCTTGCAGGAGTATGGATCTTTGGTATTGCATCTTTATTATGTGGCATCGCTAACAGCGTCGGTCTGTTGATGTTTGCCCGCGCATTGCAGGGTGTAGGCGCCGCTTTCATCGTGCCGCAAATCCTCGCCACTATGCATGTCACCATGAAGGGCAGGGAGCATGCCCGCGCCATCGGTCTGTACGGCGGCATTGGCGGGCTGGCCTTTATTATTGGTCAGGTGTTGGGCGGATTCCTGATTAAAGCGGATATCGGTGGTTACGGCTGGCGCAGCGTGTTCCTGATCAACCTGCCGATTTGCCTGTTTGTGCTGATCACTGCGCGTCGTTTTGTGCCTGAAACCCACAATAACCAGCGCGTGCCGGTCGATGTCAGCGGTACCTTGCTGTTAGCGGGCGCGATTGGTTGCCTGATGCTGGCGCTCGCGCTGGGTCCGCTGCTGCACTGGTCGTGGCCCTGCATTCTGCTGCTGGTGCTGTTCCCGGTGTTATTGCATCGTCTGCGTCAGAGTTCACTCCGTCTGGAAGCAGAAGGTGGTTCGCCGTTGCTGCCCCCCTCGCTGCTGCGTCTGCCAAGCGTTCGCTTTGGTTTAACCCTGGCGGTGTTGTTCTTCTCCTGTTGGAGCGGCTTTATGTTAGCGGTAGCGCTGACGCTGCAGTCGGGTATCGGTTTAACCGCATTTCAGTCGGGTAATGCGTTTATCGCACTGGGTGCCGCCTACTTCATTGGCGCGATGCGTTCGACACGCATGGTGGAACGTTTTGGTAAGCGCACCACGCTCTTGACCGGCTGTGGCATCCAGATGATCGGTTTGATCGCCCTCATCGCCACTTTCCAGTTTGCCTGGCCAGAGGTTGGCGTCTTTACCCTGATGCCGGCCACCATACTGATTGGCTTTGGTCAGTCATTTATCGTTAGTACCTTCTACCGTATCGGCATGAGCGGTGTACCGCATCATCAGGCGGGCGCGGGCAGCGCGGTGTTATCCACCGTACAGCAATCGGCACTCGGCCTGGGCCCGATGCTGCTCGGCGGCGTGTTCACACAGATAAACGTGCATGGCAATCATTTGGCGGCCATCTCCGGCACCCTTGGCGTGGAGTTACTGATGATGGTGACACTGGTGATTTTGACCAGTCTGAATCGTCGTACTTTCCAGCCGGTGACGGCAGAAGGGTAATCCTTATGCTGTCATTTCTGCAGCGGCTTTTCAGCTTACTGTAAGGTAAGCGAAAATCCCTCAATTGCGCTGAATTTACCTTTGGCGCAGTGGTCTTTTTTCCGGAACATATCGCCGCAACTAACGGGCTGAACCGCGTGTTCAGCCCGTTTTTTTGTGGTGCGGCAGAAATGCGTTGAATGGAAAAACGGCAGGCTCATAGCAGATGAAAAAGATGTTAACCGGGTTACTTTTCATGGTAACCACCACAGCTTTTGGTGCAGACGATTTCACCCTCAGGGATATTCATTTTGACGGCTTGCAGCGCGTCGCACCGGGTGCGGCCATGCTGAGTATGCCCGTACGCGTGGGCGATCGCGTCACGGATGACGATATTCGTAACACCATTCGTGCGCTATTTGCCACGGGCAACTTTGAAGATGTGCAAGTGCTGCGCGATGGCGATGCGCTGCTCATTCGTGTGAAAGAACGCCCGGCCATTGCCAGCATTTCCTTCTCCGGCAACAAGGCAATCAAAGAAGATCAGCTGAAGCAAAATCTCGACGCCACTGGCGTGCGGGTCGGCGAAGCGCTGGATCGCACCACATTATCGGATATTGAAAAAGGGCTGGAAGATTTCTACTACAGCGCGGGTAAATACACTGCCAGCGTCAAAGCTGTGGTCACGCCGTTGCCACGCAATCGTGTCGATCTGAAGTTCGTGTTTACCGAGGGTGTATCTGCGAAGATTCAGCAGATCAATATTGTCGGCAATCACGCCTTCTCGTCTGATGAACTCATCTCCCACTTCCAATTGCGTGATGATGTGCCGTGGTGGAATTTTATTGCCGATCAGAAATACCAGAAACAAAAACTGTCCGGCGATTTAGAAACACTGCGTAGCTATTATCTCGATCGCGGTTTTGCACGTTTTGATATTGATTCAACGCAAGTGAGTTTAACGCCCGATAAGAAAAGTATTTACCTGACAGTCAATATTCATGAAGGAGATGTTTACCATATTTCCGATGTTATCCTGAACGGCGATATGGCGGGACACTCCGCAGAAATTGAGAAACTGGCCCATATACCGTCAGGGGCTTTATACAGCGGTGCCAAAATTACCGAGAACGAAGGCGCGATCAAAGCGCTGCTCGGTCGCTACGGCTATGCTTTCCCGCAAGTCAGTTCTCAGCCTGAAATTAACGATGCAGACAAAACCGTTAAACTGCATGTGAATGTTGAAGCGGGACATCGTTTCTACGTGCGTCAGGTGAAGTTCAGCGGCAATGACACCTCGAAGGATTCGGTGTTACGTCGCGAAATGCGCCAGATGGAAGGATCGTGGTTAGCCAGCGATGCTGTTGATCAAGGTAAGGCCCGTCTCAATCGTACCGGCTATTTCGAAAGCGTCGATGTTGATACCCAGCGTGTGCCCGGCAGCCCTGATCAGGTGGATGTGGTGTACAAGGTGAAAGAGCGTAACACCGGCACTTTCAACGTCGGTCTTGGGTACGGCACCGACAGCGGCATCAGTTACCAGCTTGGCGTCAGCCAGGATAACTGGATGGGTACCGGTAATACCGTGAGTTTTAGCGGCACGAAAAACAGTTATCAAACCTATGTTGAAATTGCCGCCACCAATCCGTACTTCACCGTGGATGGCGTGAGTCTTGGCGGTAAACTGTTCTACAACGATTACAGCGCCGAAGATAATGACCTGTCTGAATACACGCTGAAGAGTTTTGGTGCCAGCAGTACATTAAGCTTCCCGATCAGCGAAAACAGTAATCTGAGCTCAGGGCTGGATTACACCTACAACCGCGTCAGTAATATGGCACCGCAGGTCTCCATGTGGCGCTACCTGGGATCGCAGGGCATCCATCCGAAAGTCATCACCACCAATGAAGATGATGACGATGATTACGCCACCAGCGATGAGAAGTTTGTCGCCAATGACTTCTTCTGGAACATTGGCTGGAATTACAATTCGTTAGATCGCGGCTTCTTCCCGACCTCCGGGGTTTCAGCGGGCTTCAACACCAAAGTGACGATCCCGGGATCGACCAACAGCTATTACAAAAGTACGCTGAGTGCCAACGCATACTTACCGCTGAGCAGTGACCATCGCTGGGTGCTGATGGGCCGCACCAAAGCGGGCTATGCGGATGGGTTCGGTGGCAAAGAAGTACCGTTCTACGACAACTTCTACGCCGGCGGCTCCAGCTCCGTGCGCGGATTCTCATCCAATACCATCGGGCCAAAAGCGGCTTATTACAGCTGCACCGGCAGTGAAAGTAGCTATGGCAACTGTTCGGTGAATAAATCGGATGATGCGGTGGGGGGTAATGCGATGGCCGTGGCGAGCGCGGAGTTAATCGTCCCGACCCCATTTGTGAGCGATCGTTATGCGGATTCACTGCGCACCTCGTTCTTTGTCGATGCCGGTACCGTTTGGGATACCAAATGGGAAAATACCGCTGCAACGCGTGCGGCGGGCATTCCGGATTATGGTGATCCCAGTGAAATTCGTGTCTCTAGCGGTCTGGCACTGCAATGGCAATCACCACTGGGTCCACTGGTGTTCTCTTATGCCTTCCCGATCAAGAAATATGAAGGCGATAAGTCTGAGCAGTTCCAGTTTAATATCGGAAAAACCTGGTAGTGGTTATTTATCTGTTAAAGAAAGAAGTAAGATTTACGTTATCTTTAAACAGAGAGAACAGAATAAAATAGCCACTTGGGTAAAATAGTCAGGGTACGGTGCTTAAGGAATGAGTGCCTGCCACCATCGTTGTTATGCATTTTCTATCAATATATTTCGCCACCCATTTGGGTGGCTTTTTTATATTATTTACCCTTCGCTCAGGCGTAATCCGCTTTCCGCGTCAAACAGATGAATCTTTTCGGCGTTGAATCCAATACGAATCTGATCACCACTCACTGCAGCATGGCGCCCGGCGATCTGCATGTGCATCGCATGGCCGTGCCATTCGAGATGCAATAACGTGGATTCACCCGTGATTTCGACCACTTTTACCGTGGCGAGCGCGCGCGTGTCAGCCTCGACGAGATCGTGAGGACGCACACCCAGCGTCACCTGCGCGCCATCGCATTCACGTGCCGCCGCTTGCCAGCGCAAAGGTAGCGGTTGCCATAAATCCTGACACTGCACACCCGGAATGCCATCGCGCGTGATCAACTGTGCAGGTAACAGGTTCATCGGCGGAGATCCGATAAAACGCGCCACGAACGTGTCCGCCGGGCGATCATAAATCGCCAGCGGGGCACCTTGTTGCACAATGCGGCCCTCTTTCATCACCACAATTTGATCGGCCAGCGTCATGGCTTCAACCTGATCGTGCGTGACGTACACCATGGTGGTTTTGAAGCGCTGGTGCAGTGATTTGATTTCTGCCCGTAACTCCATCCTCAGCTGTGCATCGAGGTTGGACAACGGCTCATCAAACAAGAACACTTGCGGATTGCGCACCATCGCACGGCCCATCGCCACGCGCTGGCGCTGCCCGCCGGACAACGCACGCGGATAGCGCCCCAGCAACTTATCAATGCCGAGGATCCCGGCAATGCGTTCGATTTTGCCCTGTTGCTCTTCGCGCTTTACTTTCTTCACCTGCATATGAAATGCGAGGTTCTCTGCCACCGTCAGATGCGGATAAAGCGCATAACTTTGAAACACCATAGCGATATCACGATCGGCCGGGTCGCGATCGTTGATTTGGACTTTATCCATCATGATCGCGCCGTCTGACAGGCTCTCCAGCCCGGCTAGCAGACGGAGCAGCGTGGATTTTCCGCAGCCGGACGGGCCGACCAGCACGGTAAAACTGCCGTCGGGAATGGTGAGATCGAGCGGATGCAGAACCGATTGCTTGCCGTAGCGCTTAGCCACTTTTACGAGTTCAACACTGGCCATGATTTAGCGCTCCTGTGCGGAAAGTTGCAGTTGATGCCAGTCGGGATAGCGACGCGGCTGGGTACTGATTGCCAGTGAAGCCACCGCGATGCCCCATTGCAGTGCGGTGGTGATATTCTGCTGATGCAGCAATGCGGTGAGAAAACCGGCATTAAAACTGTCACCTGCGCCAATGGTATCCACCACGGTGACGGGCCTGGCGGGCTGGAAGATGTGCTGCTGCGATTGCCAGCAACCCGCCCCCTGCGCTCCGCATTTCACCACGCAAGCGCCACGTCCGCTGAGTTGTTGAGCGAGTTGGGTTGCGGCCAGGTTGAGATCCTCCGCGTGCATCAAGCTAAGCGTCTCGACTTCATTGAGTAGCAACCAGTCACACAGCGGCAACCACTGCGCAGTGTGTTGACGAACCTCTTCGGTCCAGCCCTGCGGTGGCCAGCCGGTATCGACAGCTGTGATATAACCGCGCTGCTGCAACTCACTCAGCAACAGCGGGTATTCGTCGTACAGATGCAGGCATAAGAAGGTGCCACACAGCAGCACGATATCGCCTTCACTGGCACGCAGCGGCAGTTGATTCAGCACATCTTCGGCAGTGAGGCGCACGATATGGCCGAGATTACTGAGGAAGGAACGCTCGTGATCGGAATGCGTCACACCCACGGTGAGCGACGTTTCACAGTGGTAGCGTGTCCAGTGCGCGACGCTGTGTGGGAAGTAACTGCCCAGCCAGGCGCTTAATCCATCATCGCCCTGATTCGCCACCGCCCGATGCCGTACCTGCATCGCTTCCAGGGCTAACGCGCAGTTGCCCGCCGATCCGCCTGGACGCAGTTCGCTGTGATTCATCATCACTTCGGTGCCACGTTGCGGCCAGTGGTCGAGGGTGCCCATGATCAAATCAACGTTAATATTGCCGACCACATACAGCGTGGCGGTAGAGTCCATTTTCATCTTCATCCTTTGCTCCCACCACTGGCCAGGCCGCTCACCAGCGTTTTCTGTAGCCAGATAGCAATCAACAGTGGCGGTACCGAGGCCAGAATCCCGACCGCCGCGATCAAACCATCATCGGTGGCGCGCCCGGCGGTAAAGCCTGCAATCGTCACTGGCAAGGTTTGTGCCGCGATGTTGCTGGTGAACAACAGCGCATAGAAGAATTCATCCCACGCCAGCAACCAGCCAAACAGCGCCGCTGCACCCAGCACCGGTTTCGCCAGTGGCAGGGTAATGCGCAGCAGCACCTGCCAGACGCGCAAGCCATCCAGCCGCGCCGCTTGCTCAATATCCTGCGGTAAGGCATCGAACTGGTTTTTCAGCATCCACGTCAGGAACGGCAGGATCAGCGAGCAATAAACGATGATCAAACCGGGGCGGGTATTAAGCAGATCAAACTGTTGCAGCAGGAAGTAGAGTGGCAGCACAAACGCCACCGGCGGTACCATGTAAATGGCGAGCGAGGCAAACAGCCAGCCATCGCGACCACGGTAACGGGAGAAGCTGAACGCCGCCGGAATGGCCAGCAGCAGACAGATAATCGTCGCCCCGGTTGCCACTAACAGGCTGTTACCCAACGCATGCAGGAACAGCGTGCCGGGTTGACCGGGTTCCAGTGAGATCAATCGGCCGTAGCGACTGAAGTCCCACTGGCGCGGCAACCATTCCAGCGGAACCCGCGTGAGATCGCTGGTGGCACTGACGCTCATCAGAAACAGCCAGCCCATCGGCGCGAGTACGGAAATCGCCACCAGCAGCGCGGCGGCATATTTAGCCGTGCTGCGTAATTTAGCCTTCATACGCGCTCCCTTTGCGGCGCTGACGCCACAATAACAACATGTACAGAGTGATCAGCACGGCGCACAGCAAGGTCATCAGCATCGCGTACGCCGCACCGCTGCCCGCGCGCAGATAGCTGAACGACTCCTGATAAACGTAGAAACTCAGGGTTTTAGTGCTATCGACCGGACCACCGCGCGTCATCACATAGATGATGTCGAAAATCTTGAAAGCATCGATGGTTCGCAGCACCAGCGCGACGCTGAGCGGACCGACAATGGCCGGGAAGGTAATGGCACGGAAGCGTCGCCAAGCGGATGCGCCATCCAGACGCGCGGCTTCAAACAGATCGTCGGGAATCGATTGCAGTGCAGCCAGTACCAGCAACGTCACCAGCGGATAGTTTTTCCAGATATCGGCAAACATCACCGCATTTAATGCTGAATCCGGCGATCCCAGCCAGCTACGATAGCCATCGATAATGCCCAATTGAGTCAGCAGGGCGTTAATGCTTCCGTAATCGGGGTTAAAGTTGAGGCGCCACATCATGGCGTTGACGATCGTCGGGAGCGCCCACGGCAGAATCACCAGCACGCGCAGGATATTGCGCCCGGCAAATTTCTGATTGAGCAGCAGCGCCACTAACACACCGATGATGCCCTCAAACGCCACCGATACCACGGTGAAGTAGAGCGTGCGCCACAGCGAAGTTTGAAAATCGGGATCGGTGATGGCGAACAAATAGTTCTCCACACCTACCCAGGCTGGCGCTTCGCCGCTGCCAATAAGGGCAGCATCGGTGAAACTCAGCCAGATGGTGCGCAGCAGCGGCCAGGCGGTGAGCAACAGCATCACCAGCAACATGGGTGCTAACAGCACCCATGCCTGCCGTTGTTCGCGTTGACGCAAACTCAGCATGCTGACCCCTTAACGTAAACGCGCCGCACTTTTATCCACTGCCTGCATGGCCGCGTCTGGCGTGGCGCTGCCCACCAGCACTTGCTGCAATTGCTGCTGCAAGGTGTTAGAGAGACGCGAATAATCAGCGGTTTCCGGGCGCGAGAGCATCACGTTCAATGATTTGTCCGCCGCCGCGATCAGGCTTTCCTGATTCTTCAGCACCGCAGGATCCTGATATGAGCTTTTCCAGATGGGCAGGCTCAGGGTGGCGTATTTGTTTTGCACCGGTTGCGAAGTCATGTAGCTGATGTATTGCCACGCCTGGTCACCGTGGGTGCTGCCTTTAGCAATGCCGAGCCCCATCGAACCGTTCACCGCACCAAATTTACCTGGCGCATCCCCTGGGGCCGGAACGATCCCGACCTGACCGGCCACTTTGCTCTGCTTCGGATCGTTAGCCATGTTGTACATGTAGGTCCAGTTCAGCGCGAAGGCGGCATCGCCGTTGGAGAAGGCTTTACGCACGTCTTCTTCGAGATATTCGCGTGAAGCGGGGTTGCTCAACCCTTCATCCAGCGAACTTTTCATCAGCTTGACCGCCTGCAAGGATGCCGGGCTGGAGAAATCGAGCTTGCCGTTGTTATAAAACTTGCCGCCAAAGCCAGATACCAGCGTGGTGTAATCACACACCAGCGCTTCCGCCTGTGACCAGCTCCACACTAGTGGATATTTGACGATGTTCTTCTGTTTGATGATGCGCGAGTCATCAATTACCTGCTGCCAGGTTTGCGGCGGGGTGGTGATCCCGGCTTTCTCAAGCATCGCTTTGTTGTAATAAAGGTACTTGGTATCCAGAATCCACGGCATGCCGAGGGTTTTGCCGTTATAGACCACGGTGTTCATTGCGCCGGGGAAGATCTTCTCTTTTTCATCGGCAGCGATGCGGCTGCTGACGTCCTGCAGCAGATCAAACTTTGTGAATTCTGCTGGCCAGATGGCGTCAAACAGCACTACGTCATAACCATTACCGCCTGCGCCACGCGCCGCGACAATTTTGTCATGCAGCGCTTCGTACGGCACAAACTCCAGATTGACCTGCACATCCGGGTGCGCTTTCTGGAACTCCTGCGTCATGGCGCGAATATCATTCTCGCTATAAGCCGCCTGAGTCATAAACAGCGCATTGAGGGTGGTTGCGGCTGCCGCGCTACCGGCGCTGGCTAACATCACCGCGATGGCACAGCCTTTCAATGTGGTCGAAAACCGGATTTTCATAACATTTTCCGCCTTGATGCAAGAAGAGGGTGTTTAATTAAATCAATTTGATTGATTTAATAACGCGCACAGGTTGTCAGATTGCTGCTGCTGACATCAGATAGCTTAAGCAAGTGACGTGCCAGGGCATAAATCGTGTTTGCCGCTGGACATTACTCTGCACAGATTTTTGCTGCTGTCAGGTAAACAGGTTGTAAATTGTGTCTTCGATCATAGATATTGATGCGCTGGCAGTCGCGGGCGTGAGAAGAGGGAAGCGGGATGAAAACATCAGGAACCAATCTGGAGCATGCGCGCGCGCACAACCGTCGTGTGATCATTGAATCGATCCGCCTGCACGGTGAATTGACGCGGGCTGAGTTGGCGCGGCTCACTGCGTTAACCCCGCAAACCGTATCGAATATCGTGGCTGAATTGGAGGCCGCCGAACTGCTCACCAGCCGTCAACCACGCAAGCAGGGTCGCGGGCAACCAGCGATTCCGGTGATCCTGAATCCGGCCAGTGCGTTCTCCATTGGTATTCATCTCGATCACCAAACACTGCTGATTGTGCTGGTGGATCTCACCGGTGAGATTCACTTCCGTCGCCTTATCCTGGTGCAAAAACCGCAACCTGATGCCACCTTAGCGCGCATTGCAGAGGTACTGGCAGAGATTAAAATGCAGCTCGGTGCCCGTTGGCAGAAAGTCCTGGGGATCGGCGTAGTGATGCCGGGTCCGTTTGGCGTTGAGGGGATTTCCTCGGTGGGGCCCACAACCTTACACGGCTGGGAGTCGGTCGATATCGAAGCAAGACTGGCCGAAATGAGCGGCGTGCCGGTTACGCTGGAGAACGATGCCACGGTGGCGGCGATTGGGGAGCGTTTCCACGGCGTTGCGCGCCATCTCAACTCGTTTATTTATCTCTACATCGGTACGGGATTAGGCGCTGGCATCATCATGGATGGCCATGTGTACAGCGGTCATGCGCACAATGCTGGTGAAATCGGGCATGTGGTGGTGGAACCGGGGGGACGTGAATGCTATTGCGGCAATCACGGTTGCCTCGAACGCTATGTATCACTGCAGGCTGCCTATGAATTCTGTGGGCTGGACCCGATGACCGCGTTGCCGGACGATCTGCTGGACGTCGATCCCGCCGTGTTTGACCGATGGATTGATACGGTGCTAACACCGCTGCGCCAGGCCATCAATATGCTGGAGTGCATTTTCGATGCGGAGAGCGTGATCATCGGCGGCATGATGCCTGCGGCGCTACTGGATAAGATCATTCAGCGCTTACCACCGCTCTATCAGTCGGTGCGCGGGCGCTATCTCACCGGCTCACGCCTGAAAACCGGCTTAACCGGCAGTGATACCGCTGCGTTGGGAGCGGCGGCGTTGCCGATTTTTGATGAGTTTAATCCGCAGTTTCAGGTGTTGATGAAATGAGGGCAAGAATGCGCGGGCAAGGCCCATTCCTGCCCTTGTTTGACGATGAAACAACAGAAATCCTGACTTGCCATCTGCCAGAGTACCGTTCCTGACGTCTGGGCTGCGGTAGGTGATTTGTCTGGATTTAACCGGCGAAAAATACGCTCATCTTTTGCTGCTCCCGCCCGTGCTCATCCATATTATCCGCCGCCAGCCAGGCCGATATCGCATGCTTCACCTGCGGCCATTCGCCATCAATGATCGACAGCCAGTCGGTATCGCGATTGCGCTGTTTGCGCGTCATTGCCTGACGGAAACGCCCTTCATAGGTGAAGCCAAGACGTTCCGCTGCCCGACGTGAGGCAAGGTTAGTCGAGTCACAACGCCAGGCAACCCGGCGATAACCCAGCTCAAATGCCTGTTGCAGTAACAAGTAGATCGCTTCACTGCCCAGCACGTTGCGCTGCATCAGTGGTGACCAGGTGACATGGCCAATCTCAATCGCACCGTTCTGCTCCTCAATATTGGCAAAACAAACGGCACCCACGGCTTGCTGAGTGCGATGGTCGAGCACCGCATAACTCACCAGCGCGCCATCCTGGCACTTTCCGCTGACCCACTTCTCCATCTCGGTTAGCGAAGCGGGTTTTGTTGCGCCCAGCCAGGTCCAGTCCCGATCGTCAGGTGCGTTTGAGAAGGCATCGAACAAGGCGGCGCTGTGAGCAATATTTAGCGGTTCAAGCGTGCAGAAGCGGCCATTAAGCGGAACAGCAGGTGGCGAGGCTAGCGGCTGCCAATCTGGCAGAGCAAAACCTACTGGCTGACCATATTGATTCAGTTGCGTCATCGTCTGTCCCTGGTTGAGTTGAACATTATGCGCAAGAGCACGGTGTCGCCATAATACACTCAGTTTATAACAAGAAAATTATCGGGCGATTTAAAATCCTTTTTACGCATTACCGTAATGACATTTTGTACCACCCATAACTTACCGACTTGTCTATCATGGGTGATTGCACACGGAAAATGTAAATTTGTTTTATTGCACTTTAATACAAACCGCGTGCCCTCATCATAATCAATTATCGTAGAGAGGTGTGTTTGAATGAATGTCTGAAATACGTTATCCAGCTCATGCAATGTGATGGATGGTTTATTACGAGGATCGTTTAGTCGTTCAAATGCTGCATGGAAAGTAAAATGAATTCTGGCGCAGTCTTCAGCGAGGACGTCATTGATATCAGCTTCCAAATCCAGGAGTTGTTGTTCCGTTATGGTCATAATGCTGCGCAGCAACCTCGCTCAGTTTGCGATTGAGCTCTTCATTTGAGAGTGCATGAACGGTTGCAACATGGGCGCTGTAGCTTAGCGTTCCCATCCGGACATCAAACACTTCATTATCAAATGAATCGACAAAGACGGCGTTGCCGCTCTCAGGATCAAAGAATGAGGCGTAATTCTGCTCTATATGCATGTCAAATTTAAACATACAGACTCCCAATCAAGAAATTAACTTCGATTATAGATGACAGAAATTACACCTTTTATACAGATTTAGCGACAAGCCGGTAAAAAATTCGAGATGATTTTATCATCCGATGAGCAATGTGCAATATTTAAATAGGCAAGATATCAAAATAATTTCTATTCAAATCATGTTGTTACTGGTTTTTTTTGTAACGAGACTTAATACTGATTTAAAGCTATACTCGTCTCGATTTTTAATATTCGACTTGTTAGCTTTACAGTTTCCAAAACCGAGCATATATGTTGTTAGGACATGTAAGGAGATTCAGTCACATTATTAAAAACACATCCCGGATGAGCATCTTTAACACAAAATAAATGGAGCTAAAATGATGCCAAACCTTCGCGAAGTCGCAGTCAAGAACGTTGAAATCGGCAGTAACGTCACAATTTACCAGCCTGCGAATGTTTATGGATGTACCTTACAAGACGATGTCTTCATCGGCCCGTTTGTCGAAATTCAGGCCCATACGGTAATTGGACGTGGCACAAAGGTGCAATCACACACTTTTATCTGTGAATACGTCAGCGTAGGTGAAAACTGTTTTATTGGTCATGGCGTGATGTTCGCCAACGATATGTTCCGTGATGGCGAACCCAATGCCGACCGAGAAAGCTGGGCGCGCATCACGCTCGGTAATAACGTTTCAATCGGCAGTGGCGCGAGCATTTTGGCGGTCAACATCTGCGATGGTGTGGTGATCGGCGCGGGCAGCGTGGTGACGAAAGACATCACGCAGAAGGGCGTTTACGCCGGCAACCCGGCGCGTTTATTACGATATCTTTAACTCTCCATCACCCAATGCCCGGCGCTCACCTCGCGATAGCGCCGTGTTTCTGGTACAAATCCCAGTGCGCGCACCGGGCTTTTGAGTTCGCTGACTTCCATATGTCGCTTAAGGTGGCGTCGCGCCGGATCGGGAACCGGGACGGATGACAATAGCTTGCGCGTATAGTCATGTTGCGGATTCTCAAAGATAGCCGCGCGTGGACCGATTTCAACAATCTCGCCCAGCAGCATTACCGCCACGCGATGGCTAATGCGTTCTACCACCGCCATATCATGCGAAATAAACAGATACGACAGCCCGAGGCTGGTTTGCAGATCCAACAGCAGATTAATAATCTGAGCCTTCACGGTGACATCCAGCGCAGAGACGGACTCATCGGCGATGATCATTTTGGGATCGAGCATCAACGCACGCGCGATGCAGATACGCTGACGCTGGCCGCCGGAAAACTCATGTGGATAGCGTTTCATCATGGCGGCTGACAGGCCCACACGTTCCATCAAGCCCGCCGCCTTCTCCTGCGCAGCCTGTTTGCTGCCAAGCCGATGTTGCAAATAAGGCTCAGTCAAGGCTTCGAGAATCGACATCCTCGGATTAAGGCTGGCGAACGGGTCCTGAAATATCATCTGCATCGCCCGACGTAATTGACGCAGTTCGCTGGTGGAGAGATTCAGCACGTCATAACCATCAAAAGAGACCTCGCCCGCATCGGCTTTGACCAGCCGGGTGAGTGATCGACCGGTCGTGGATTTGCCACAGCCGGATTCGCCGACCAGCGACAAGGTTTCGCCGGGCATCAGATCGAATGAGATATTCTCCACCGCATGTACCGCGCCGGTTTTGCGGCTTAACAAACCTTCGTGGATGCTGAACCGGGTGCTGAGGTTTTTCACCGACAGCAGCGGCTGTGTGGCGCCAGGGCGCTCCGGTGGTAATGCCACTTCATCACCTTTCATCGCGAACTTCAGTGGCCCGGCGAGCCCTCGCATCGCGCCGAGCTGCGGCACGGTAGCAATTAATGTGCGGGTATAATCCGCGGCAGGTGCCGAGAAAATATCTGCCGTGGTGCCGGTTTCCATCACATCGCCCTGATACATCACTAACGTGCGATCCGAGACCTCTGCCACTACGCCCATATCGTGGGTGATGAACAATACAGCGGTGCCATCTTCTTCCTGCAATGTCTTAATCAGGTCGAGGATTTGACCCTGAATGGTGACATCCAACGCCGTCGTCGGCTCATCGGCAATGAGCAGTTTTGGCCGCAACGCCAGCGCCATGGCGATCATCACACGCTGGCGCATGCCGCCCGAAAAATGATGCGGATAATCATCAAAACGTTTTGCCGCGTTGGGAATACGCACTTTCTCCAGCAGCTTCACTGTCTCTTCGCGCGCCGCACGTTTGCTGATATGGCGGTGATTGATGAGCACTTCAGCGATTTGGTGACCAATGGTAAACGAAGGGTTCAGACTGGTCATCGGCTCCTGAAAAATCATTGCAACCGCGTTGCCACGAATATCGCGCATCGCTTTTTCGCTCAGATTCAACAGGTTCACACCGTTGAGCAGCACTTTGCCTGTCACACGTGCATGGCGCATATTCAGCAAACGCATGATCGCCATTGAGGTCACGCTTTTGCCCGAGCCCGATTCACCCACAATCGCCAGCGTTTCACCGGCATTGATGGTCATCGAAACGTTCTTCACCACTTCACGCCACTGTTCGTCGTGACGAAACGCAACGGTGAGGTTTTCCACCTGCAGAACCGGCTCGCGACTCATTTGGCCGCCACAAAGCGAGCCGAACGGGTGCTGACCGGCAGAAATTCAAAGTCCGTGTCGAAAGGATAGGCGGGCTGCAGTTTGCGTTTGCGCGCCAGACGTTCGACATATTGATCCACCACGCCTTCGGATAGCGCCATCAGGTTAGGGTTGGCAAGCGGTGCCAGCTCCGGTGACAGATAACCCGACTTCACCACCACAATTTTTGCCTGTGCAGGATGAAGCCCCAGCAATTCAAAATCAGCGATGTTGTGATAAGGGCGACGACGATCGGCGACCACCACCGTAATGCCGCCGGTTTTGAGCAGCGCCTGTTTAGCCAGCGAACGCGCATCATCACTCACCAGCAGCACTTCAAATTCTGCGGTGACTTTGCCACCCGCGGGATCGAGCGTGGCACCGATCGTGAGTGTGAGTTTCGCCCCAACGCCTGCGACGAAGGCGGCATCGGTGGCTGGTTTATCCGTTATCCCGGCGACGATCACATCCTGTGCGCCCTGGCGAATCAACTCTGCCAGCAGATTGGCGCGATCGCCCACGCCGCCACCGGTTGGGTTATCGCCTGAGTCGGCCAAAATCACCGGTGCAGTTTCACTGGCTATCGCCATTTTAACGCACGCTTCGGTGCTGCCTGTCACGCAGCCAAAGACAAACTCATCACGCGCCTGCCAGTAGGCCAGCGCCAGTTTTGCTGCCTGTTCGGACAGCACGTCAGCATCGGTACCGGTCATGATCGCCGCCGCCGTTGCACGCGGTTCATCGGCCCAGACATAGCCGACCATCAGTGACGCGTCCCAGATGTGGTCGATGTCATTAATGCCCGGCAGACGCGCATACAAACTTTTTGCCGGTTCATCTTCGGTGCTGGTCCGCTCGCCCGGTAATACCACCGGAATCGGTGCCCACACCACACCCGGTTTCACGCCGGTTTGCAGGCTTTTCACCAGCATCGATACCGAGCGCCGCATGGTCTCTTCCACATCAATGTGGGGTGCCGTTCGGTAAGTCGAAAACATGTCGATGGCATCAATGATGCGCTGTGTGACGTTGCCGTGCAGATCGTAACTCACGGTAATTGGGCAGTCCGGGCCAACCAGATCGCGCGTGGCAGTGATCCAGTCACCCTCGGCATCCTCCATGCCTTCGACATACACTGCGCCGTGCATCGCGAGATACACGCCATCCACCGGCAGCTGGGCTTGCAGACGGGTGAGAAAATCCTGCTTGAAGTCATCATAAGTCACGCGCGCCACCGGACCACCGGCGATGGCGCGCGCGTGGAAGGTCGGTAAAAACTCTGCATCGTAATCCTGCAGAAAAGCAAAGTAGGGGTTGGTCAGCAGATCGTTACCGCGCACGATGCGGAAGTCGTCGGCATAGTTCAGCACCGGGTTATATGTACTGCACTCCGTATGAATGCCACCAAAAGCAATGCGCATACAGCCTCCGCTAGTCAGGTAATTGAATGATGAATCGATATGCCGCCACGCTTGCCGCGGCGCGCGCCCAGCTCTGTTCGCTGATCACGATGCTGGAAATCGGGGTTTTGCCCATGATCGATGGCAACACGTGGCTATCAATGGATTGCATCACCACGGTTTTCAGTAAGCCGTCAAAAGCATCGGGTTGATGTGCGATGACGATCAATTCGGGATCGTTCATCTGAATAATGTTGGCGATCGAGAGGCCCAGCGCGTGGCCAGCCTGATGAAGAATGGCGATGGCGGCACTGTTGCCTTTCACCGCCAGCGCTTCCAGTTCGGCGATGGTTTGGCTCTCCAGCGCTTTATCGCGCATGCTCTCGCGAATCGCGGTCAGCGAGGCGAGAGTATCCAGACAGCCGCGTTTGCCGCATCGGCAAGGTCGTCCGCCGGGTTCGATGGTGCAGTGGGCGATTTCACCGGCCCCACCGTGTGCGCCGCGATGCAGTTGGCCCTGGAAGAAGTGTGCGGAACCAATGCCGTCGCCGTGTGAAATCAGCGTGAAGTTGCGCGCTTTTTTCGCCACGCCGAAGATCTTCTCGCTGACGGCCAGCGCTTTGGCATCGTTCTCCAGCGAGACATCAAGGCCGGTTTGCTGTTTGAGCATGTCGGCCAGCGGGACATTCTTCCAGCCCAGCAGCGCTGATTGTACGCAAATCGCCTGATTTTCATCGACAAATCCGGAGAGCGTAACGCCCAGGCCAATCAATTGATCGGCTGAAATGCCTTTCTGCGCAATCAAATCGGGAATCGCTGCCGCCAGCGTCGCACTCAGCTGTTGGGGATCAGGATTGAGCGGCATGTGCGTGCTCGCCAGCACCAATCCATGCATATCAATCAGCACTAAAACGACGTGCTCGCCGAGCAGCGAAGCGCCGAGAAAATAGGCGCTGTCAGCACGCATTTTTAATAATACCGATGGGCGACCCTGGCCGCTGGATTCCGCCAGGCTCTCTTCCAGCAATCCGGCATTCAGCATCTCTTTGACCAGTGGGCTAATCGCGGCTTTGCTCAACTTCATATTTTCCGCAATCGCAGTACGGCTCATGCCGTGCGAGGCAATAAGCAGACGCAAAATTTGCTGCTGGTGGGCATTGAGCATGTTGGTTCTCACTGCATTAGCGATATGACCTGACAATAATGAGGCTGGAAAACAAATTCAACGATATTTAGTTAATTTTCTGAACGCAGATCTAAGTATAAGTAAAATATATGAACTTACGTATTGGCTTTTGTTCAGAGAGTGTGCCTTATATAGCGTTGTTATTTCACCGAACATTTCAATGATTCATTGAGGGCCTTCATGCAAAGCACATTCAAGCATTTAAAGGTACTGACGCTGGCCGGTTGTATCATGGCGTCACTGGCAAGCTCGGCGGCAATGGCCAGCCAGCTGGTGATTATGCAAAACGAACCGCCACGCAGCATGGATCCGGGCAACCAGACCGCTACCTTTACCGGCACGGTGCTCGATCCCATGTATGAAGGCCTGACGCGTCTGGGTGATGATGGCAAGATTATCCCCGCGCTGGCGCTCTCCTGGAGTGCGGATAGCAGCGGATTACACTGGACATTCAAGCTTCGCCCCAATGTGAAATTCCACGACGGCACGCCGTTTAATGCCGATGCGGTAGTGGAAAACTTCCAGCGCCATTTGGATACCAAACGCGGCCTGGCGGGCAGCGGTAAAGTCCGCACCTTTATTCAGGATGTGAAGAAAACCGATGATTTAACGGTTGAGTTTGAGCTGAAAAAAATCAATCCGGCATTTTTAACCGTGCTGGCATCGGGACCCGGATTAATGGTCAGCCCTACCGCAGATAAAGCGGGCAGCATCAATAATAAGGCGGACGGCACCGGGCCATATAAGCTGGAACAATATAAATCTGGCGAATATGTGCTGGAGAAAAAGAACAGTGATTATTGGGGTAAATCAAACGGCCCTGATGAAATTAAATGGACGTGGAGCAGCGAGCCTTCCGTGATGAATATGGCGCTGCAATCCGGCCAGGTCGATATTATTAATCCGGTACCGCCGCAATTCGCCGGTATGTTGAAAAACAATGCCAACGTGAATCTCAAACAGTCGCCGGGGGCGGCCGTGTTCTGGGTGGATTTCAATACGCAAAGCAAAGCGTTGAGCGACGTACGTGTGCGTCAGGCGCTGAACTTTGCTACCGACCAGCAGGCGCTGGTGAAAGCCATCATGTTTGGCTATGCGCAGCCGGCTAACTCTTCACTGGCACCCGTCGATGCCAACTACGATAAGAACCTGAAGGATTACCCTTACGATGTGCAGAAAGCCAAAGACTTGCTGAAAGCGGCGGGCTACCCGGATGGCTTTAGCATGTCAATTGCTGTGCAGGCACCGGATGCGCGCACCGCGCAGGTGTTGCAGGGGCTATGGGCTAAAATCGGCGTGAAGTTGAATGTGCGCCAGATGGAAAGCGGCGTCTGGACCAAAGCCGCCTTCGCGGATGCCAAAGAGAAAGCCCAGCAGGGCACCGATGCGGTGCTGGCGTCGTGGTCCTCCGGTTTATACGGTTCCGATTTGCAACTGCGCCCGCTGTATCACAGCGCCAGCTTTGCACCGGGCGGCGCGAACCTCGGCTTCTTTAGCGATAAGCAAACTGATGACCTGATCGATACCGCCGCTTCCACGCTCGACGATGCGAAACGCAAAGATCTCTACTTCCAGGCACAGAAACAGATCAGCGGGCTGGCGCCGCAGGTGCTGTTGTTCTATCAGGATGATCTCTATGCCTCGCGCAAAAACATCAGTGGCGTCACCATGCAGCCAGGCGGACAGATTGTGGTTCGTGATGCAGTGAAGAACTGATTGATGAAAGCGTACGTTGCGAAAAAGGTGCTCTCGCTGCCGCTGATTATTTTCGGTGTCTCGATCATCGTATTCATCGCCATCCGCGCGCTGCCGGGCGATCCGGCGCGCCTGATGGCGGGACCGGAAGCACCGCAGGAAGCGGTGGATAACATGCGCATCCGGCTGGGGTTGGATCAGCCGCTACCGCTGCAATATGTCAAGTTTGCCACTGAAGCGTTGCACGGCAATTTGGGTGACTCTTTGCAGTCGCAACGTCCGGTGATCACCGAAATCAGTGAGCGCTTGCCTTACACCTTATCGCTGGCGGCGCTGGCGTATCTGCTGGCGATTGCCATCGGCGTACCTGCGGGTATGACTGGGGCGATTTATCGCCAGCGGATTCCCGATCAAATCGTGATGGTGCTGACCATTGCGGGCGCGTCGATAGCCAACTTCTGGCTGGCGCTGCTGGCGATGAACTACTTTGCGGTGGAACTCGGCTGGCTGCCGCTGTTGGGCGCGGACTCATGGAAAAACTACGTGATGCCTACCGTCACGCTGGCGATTTTACCGATGGCGATGATCGCCCGTATGACGCGGTCCAGCATGCTGGATGTGCTGAGTCAGGACTACATTCGCACGGCCAAAGCCAAAGGATTATCGTCGGCGAATATCCACTGGAAACATGCGCTGCGCAACGCCTTGATCCCGATTGTCACCATCGTTGCGCTCAACTTTGGCAGCCTGATTGGTGGCGCAGTCGTGACGGAATCGGTGTTTAACTGGCCCGGAATTGGTCGCCTGCTGGTGGACTCGGTGAAATACCGCGATTACCCGGTCATTCAGGGGGTTACGCTGGTCGCCGTCACGGGCGTGGTACTGATGAATCTGTTGGGTGAAATATTGATTGGCCTGCTCAATCCAAAAATAAGGTTCGACTGATGCACAGCCTTGATTCCGCTTTAGTGCCTGCGCAGTCGCGCGGTCGCCAGCTTCTGCGTTTCCTGCTGAACAATCCGTCGATCACGATGGGCGGCGGGTTAGTGCTGTTGGTGGTACTGGCGGCAGCGCTGGCACCGCTGCTGACCCATTGGGATCCGATCGAGCAGGATCTGCTGAATACGTTACAGGCCCCGTCTGCTGCGCACTGGTTTGGCACAGACGACTATGGACGAGATATTTTTTCCCGTGTGATCTACGGTGCGCGTATCACGTTATTTGAAGTCGCCCTGAGCGTCGCTTTATCCATGGTGATTGGCATTCCGCTCGGTATCGTTTCCGGTCTGGCCGGGCGTAAAATCGATGCGCTGATTATGTGGGTGATGGACATCATCTTTGCCTTTCCGGGCATTGTGTTAGCCATCCTGATTGTCAGCGTACTGGGTGAAGGCCTGGCGAATATGTTAATCGCGATTTCGCTGTTCTCGATTCCGGTATATGCGCGTCTCAGCCGCAATTTAACGCTGGGCCTGAAGAACATGGAGTACATCGAAGCGGCACACATGCTGGGTGTGCGCTACCCGCGCATCATTACCCATTACATTCTGCGCAACGCCATTGGTCCGCTGATTGTGCAATCGACGCTGACAGCGGGCGCAGTGGTGCTGTCGGCGGCGAGTCTGTCCTTTCTAGGGTTAGGCGTGCAACCGCCGATGCCGGAGTGGGGCACCATGATGAGTGATGGTCGCAATTTCCTTGGGCTGAATATTTACGTGTCGCTGTTTCCCGGTCTGGCGATTTTGATTACCGTGCTCGGCTTTAATGTGCTGGGTGACGGCCTGCGCGATGTGATGGATAAACGTTTATGAGTACAACCCCGACAGTGATTTGCCTCGATCTGGGCGGTTCCTTTGTCAAACTGGGCGTGATGGATGTGCAGCAGCAGCTGACGCTCCTCGATCAGCAAAAAATTCCCGCCGACAGCTGGGCAGCGTTTACCGCGCTGATCGGCCGCCTGATTGAGCAACATCAGCAGCATTTCAGCACGGATTCACCGCTGGCAATTTCAACCGCAGGCATCGTTGCACCCGATACCGGAGAGATGTTTGCCAGCAATATTCCGGCTTTTCACCAACGTAATCTCAGCCAGTCACTGGGCGAGTTACTGCAACGCAACGTGATCGTGCATAACGATGCCGACTGTTTCACCTTCGCGGAAGCGCACGCTGGCGTCGGCAAAGGGCATAAAGTGGTGTTTGGTGCCATCCTTGGTTCCGGTGTGGGCGGCGGTTTGGTGGCGGATGGGCGAATCATCACCGGGCAAAATGGCCTGACGGGTGAGTGGGGCCATGGTCCGATTACGCTGACTGAAGTGGACATTGAAGGCGAGACAATACGCTTGCCGCGTCAGCCTTGTCCCTGCGGTCAAAAAGGCTGTCTCGATAGCTACGGCGGCGCACGCGGTCTGGAGAATCTCCATCGCACGTTGCATAACGTCAATGCGAGCAGCATCGACATTATCACCGGCTGGCAACAGCAGGAAAACAAGGCAAAACGCACCCTTCAGGTTTGGCTACAACTTGTTAGCCAGCCGCTGGCCTACACCATTAACATCACCGGCGCTTCGCGGGTGGCGGTGGGCGGAGGATTGGCTTCAGTTAAGCCGCTGATGGAAGCGTTAAATGAGGAAGTGCAGCGTTATGTGCTGCGCAGCACTCTGTATCCGTTGGTGGTGCCAGGGGCATTTGCACATAACGGTGGGATGATCGGAGCGGCGCTGCTGGCGCGACAGATCGCTTAAGGAACATCGTCACTCTGCAGCGATGTCAGTAAAGACGCCCTTGCTTTGCGCCGTGATGGGCGCAGAGCGGCTGATTGACAATTAATTAGCGGCCACATAATTCTCTGCCATCGAATTCTCATCCAAATCAGTTATCATAAGCAGCTAAATCCTTTCAGTCTCAACGATGGTGGCCTTCAATGCCGCCACGATTGTGATTGGATTCTTCACCTGCGTTACTGGAAAACCATGTCATCTGCACAACCTCAACTTAATCAGCTGCCGGAGCAGGCATCGCTGCCGCGCGCCAGTGTGCTGAAAGCGCTGTTTGCGCTCGGCACCGGTGGCTTTGCCATTGGTACCGGCGAATTCGTCATTATGGGCCTGCTGCCCGATGCTGCCACCGGTCTCAATGTTTCCATTCCCACCGCGGGCCACCTGATCAGTATCTACGCGCTGGGTGTCGTGATCGGCGCACCGCTGCTGGCTGTGCTCGGCGCGCGTGCCTCTCGTCGTAATTTCCTGATGACGCTGATGGGCCTGTTTGCTGCGGGTAACTTGTTTAGTTCAGTGGCGCCGGGCTACTACTCAATGCTGCTGGCTCGTTTCCTCGCTGGTTTCCCACATGGCACTTTCTTTGGCGTGGCGGCGCTGGTGGCGGCCGGACTGGTGGAGCGCAAAAAGCGTGCCCAGGCGGTGTCGATGGTGCTGTTTGGATTAACCATCGCGAATTTGCTCGGCGTGCCCGCCGTGACAGCCATTGGGCAGGTTTTTGGCTGGCGTGAAGCGTTCGCGATTGTTGGCGTGTTAGCGCTGTTGACCATGGTACTGGTGGGCCTATGGGTGCCGAACGTGGCCGGTGATAAAACGGCCAGTCCGCTGCGAGAGCTGTCGGCGCTGACGCGTAAACAGGTACTGCTGACGCTGGCGATTGGCGCGATCGGCAGCGGTGGCCTGTTCTCCGTGTTCAGCTACGTTAAACCCACGCTGACCGAGCTGGCGCAGATGCCGGTGAGTTGGATCCCGGCGGTGCTGGCGCTGTTTGGCCTCGGCATGATCATCGGTAACGTAGTGGGGGGGCGTCTGGCTGATCGCGGGCTGGAGAAAACCATTCGTATGGTGCTGATCTGGTCGGTGTTGGTGCTGAGCGCCTTTGTGTTCACCGCGCACTATGCGTTTGCCGGTTCACTGAATGTGATGCTAGTCGGCACCATGGTGGCACTGGCGAGCGTGCTGCAGATCCGTTTGATGGATGTCGCGGGCGATGCGCAAACCATGGCGGCGGCGTTGAATCACTCCGCGTTTAACCTGGCGAATGCGCTCGGCGCATGGCTGGGTGGCGTGACCATCTCAGCGGGCCTTGGCTGGCAGTCTACGGGTTGGGTCGGTGCGATTCTGGCGGTGTTGGGTTTGCTGATCCACGGTGTCGCCGTGCGCGATGCACGGAGAAAGTCGATTACGTTTGCGCATGAGGGCGGGGTTTAACGGCCATTCTATGTAGGCTTGAACGTGGGCCCGTAGCCCCTCTGCGGCTACCGGACCGTCCTCGCGCCGCTGACGCGGTGCCATCGGCTTCCACGTCGTGCCGACGGATCGTCCGGGTAAGGCCGTCCTGGCCAACCCGAACTGACAGTCGCATCCCTGCGACGGGCTCCTGGCTCAACGTAAAAGCCTCTGCGCTGCGGATAGCCCGGCAGCCGCAGAGGTGCTTAGGCCATAAGCAGGGTGCCCTCTTTAACATCACGTCATTGTGCTTTTCAGCAGGTTGGGGTTAAAGCTGCTTCATCCTGCCAACTTTTCCTGCAGAAACGCCATAAAAACTCTGTTCACTTCGCTGCGCTGTCGATGCTGTGGATAGAGCGCGTTCAGGTTGAGTGAGGAAGGCTGCCACTCATCCAGCACCGTCATCAGCTCACCGCTGGCTAAGGCTGGTGCCACAATAAACTCCGGCAGCAGAATCAAGCCTAATCCGGCCACCGCCGCATCACGTAACATCTCACCGTTATTGCTCACCATTGGGCCCTGCACTGCCATCACCTTGCGCTTGTCGCCGTTAAACAGTTCCCAACCAGTCTGGCTTTCACGTCCATAGCGTAAACAGGCGTGATTGAGCAGATCCTCCGGTTCACGTGGTGCGCCCGCGCCCTGAATGTATGACGGGCTGCCGCAAATCACGCGGCGAAATACGCCGAGGCGTTTGGCGATCAGGCTGGAGTCGGGCAGGGTGCCAATACGGATCGCCATATCGAAGCCTTCACCGACCATATCGACATAGCGGTCCGCCAACTCCACCTGAAACTGCAATCCGGGATGCTGGCTAAGGAATTCGGCGATATAGGGCGACAAATGGCTGATACCAAACGACATCGGCACGCTGAGTCGGAAGCTGCCTTGCAACACCTGGCGCCGCCCGGACACCGCCAGTTCGGCTTCCTGCACATCGTCAAGAATGCGTTGCGCGTGCTGGGCAAACACCTGACCGTTGTCGGTGACCGATAGCTTGCGTGTGTTGCGATTCAAAAGGCGTGCGCCGAGGGATTCTTCCAGTGCAGCAATACGACGGCTAACGTACTGCTTCGACAGCATCAGTTGCTCGGCGGCGGCGGTAAAGTTGCCGGCCTGGATTACAGCGACATAAATCCGAAGATCTTCTATCTGCATATTGTCCACTTATTGGTGACAGTCATTGTCAGGTTAGCGCATTGTTGAGCAAATCAGTTTACGTATACTGATCCTAATTCGGAAGGGCAAACGCCTACCACAGCATATTTGAGGAGCAAACCATGATTGAACAACGTCTGTCAGAACAACGCGGCGTGGGTGACCACGGTTGGCTGAATTCGCATCACACTTTTTCTTTCGCCAACTATTGGGATCCAAAACAAACGGGCTTCTCCGATTTGCTGGTTATCAACGATGATCGTGTTGCTCCGGGACGTGGCTTTGGTGCGCATCCGCACAATAATATGGAGATCATCTCCTATGTGCTGGAAGGGGCGCTGGAGCACAAAGATTCGATGGGCACCGGTTCGGTGATCGTCCCGGGTGATGTGCAGTTAATGAGCGCGGGCAGCGGCGTCACGCACAGCGAGTTCAACCACTCGAAAAGCGATAACGTGCACTTCCTGCAGATCTGGATTGTTCCAGGCGAGCGCAACACTCAGCCGGGTTACCAGCAGATTTCCGTGCCAGAGCGTGAGAAACGCGGCCAGTTGCGTTTGATTATCTCGCCAGAAGGGGAAGAGGGCAGCTTGAGCGTACGTCAGGATATTCGCATTTATGCAGGATTCTTTGACGGTGAAGAGCAGCAGACTTTCGCGCTGGATACCGATCGCTATGCCTATATTCATGTGGCACGCGGCAGCATCGAAGTGAACGGCGTAAAATTCAAACAAGGTGACGGTGCGCGCGTGCGTAACGAAACGGCACTGCAGTTCAGCAAAGGTGATGATGCCGAAGTATTACTGTTTGATCTGCGTCCGCTCGAAGAGAATCATCCCCAGCGTTAATTAAAGTCAGGGCGTCTTAAAGGACGCCCTGACGCATAATGCGTTTTTGCTGTTTAACGCCGGCTTCAATGGACAACACAAGGGATGCTGCTGTCCAGGTTGCGTTCCAGACGGGTTGCTTTAGCTCCGGTGGACTTTGAATGACGCATCCATCCCTATTGGGAGCCGTTGAAGGGGGCGAACCCGGGATCGCCCGTTATCGGCACCGCTTTACAGCAACGACTGCGGCGCTACCGGCTTGCCGGTTTTCAATGACTCCAGCGCGGCATCCGCCAGCAGTAACGCCTGCAATCCATCATTACCGCTGGGATAATGTCCTTCACCTTTGACCAGCGCTTCGATCAAGGTCGCGAGTTCATTGCGATAAGCTTCGGCATAACGCTGCAGGAAGAAGTGCTGCGGCTTCTGCGCCACCACGCCATTGGCAACGGATTTCACTAATTGTGACTCCAGCTGATTCGTCACCTGTAACATCCCTTCGCTACCGTGTACTTCAATACGCTGATCGTAACCATAGCTGGCACGACGGCTATTAGTGATCACCGCCATCTTGCCGCTGGCGCAGGTCAGGGTTACCACTGCGGTATCCACATCGCCCAGTGCTTTAATCTCAGGATCCACCAGTGCAGCTGCGCTGGCAAACACCGATACCGGCTCTTCATTTAACAACCAGCGCGCCATGTCGAAATCATGAATCGTCATATCACGGAACAGGCCGCCAGAGACTTTAACGTACTCGGCAGGCGGTGCGCCTGGGTCACGCGAGCTAATGGTCACCAGCTCGGTTTCACCAATCTCGCCATCACGCAGACACGCCTGCAGGTGCGCCATGCTTGGGTCAAAGCGACGGTTGAATCCCACCATCAGCGGCACGCCCGCTTCGCGCACTGTGGCTAAACAGCTCTGCACGCGTTCCAGGCTCAGGTCTACCGGTTTTTCACAGAAGATGGCTTTTTTAGCGCGGGCGGCGGCTTCAATCAAATCTGCGTTGGTGTTAGTGGCGCTGCAAATCGCCACCAAGTCAATCGAGCTGTCCGCCAGTATGGTGTCGAGGTCCGCCACTTGAGCGCCGTATTTCTCGGCCAGCGCATTGGCGGCAGGGGCGTAAACATCCATCACATACGCCAGACTGCACTGCGGGTGGGCGGCGATATTCCCGGCATGAATTTGTCCAATACGGCCAGCACTTAAGAGAGCAACTTTTAGCATTTTTCTTTCCTATTAAGGGCGACAGGTGATGGCGCTATTAATCGACTTAGCGTGCGGTTAAGTCAAAACAAAGCCCAAAACGTAGGGTGAAAGGATGAGGTCGATCACATATAAATTTGAGGTTTATCACCTCAAAACAAAACTAATGAAGTCAATACAGTATGTTATATCGATTTGATTTCTTTAGACTTATCAGGGTATTGTTGCCATCACGAGGTGGATAACATCAGGAACCGTCATGGCACTGCACAACTGGAAATCACCCTCCATTAAGGATATCGCGCAGGAAGCGGGTGTCAGTCCGGCCACGGTGGATCGAGTTCTTAATGGACGTGAAGGCGTGCGCGACGTGACGCGCAAGAAAGTGGACTCTGCCATGGCGCGGCTAGGTCTGCAGTCGGAGGGGGAGAGCCGCAGTGCCGGTGTTCAGCGCGTGGCGATCATCTGCGAATCGGGTAGCAGTTTTGGCGGTCAGCTTGAGCGCCAGGCGCGCGTGGTGATGGCGGATCGCCCGCAATTGCAAATCAGTATGGATACCTTGCCGAGTGTCCAGTTTAACGCCGACCGTTTCAGCCAATTGATCACCCGCCGCGCCAGCGAAGCCAGCGGCATTATTCTGGTATGCCGTGACGATGTGAAAATTAATCGCGCGGTGAAAGCCGCCATTGACGATGGTGTGCAGGTCATTTGCCTGACCAGCGATCTACCGAATTCCCGCCGAACCGCTTATGTCGGTATCGACCAAATCGCCTCTGGAGCGACCGCCGGTTGGTTTATGGGCCGCATGCTGCCGCCGCAGCAACCAGGCAATATTTTATTGATTTGCAGTTCGACTTATCGCACCCAGGAGGAGCGCGAAATCGGCTTTCGCCGCGTGCTACGCGAATCATTTCCGTGGCTGACGATCCGCGACCGCGTCAATATCAACGACGAAGCGGAAACGGCCTGGCACAGCGTGAAAAAGTGGCTGGAAGAGGGGAAACCGCTGGCCGGAATTTACAACACGGCGGGAGGGAATGAAGGTGTCGCCAGAGCGCTGGAAGCGTTTGGTGTGCAGGAGCAGGTGATTTTTACCGGACACGAACTGAGTGAATCGTGTCGGTTGCTGCTTGAGCAGGGGACGATGGATATGGTGCTGGGGCATGATATGCGGCGCGAAATTGAGCAGTGCCTGGCGATATTTGAACAGCCGTTGAGTGAGCGCTCATCGGCGGATGTGAAAACGCCGCTGCTGATTTATCACCGCTATTCGTATTTCTCATAAGCGTCGATCATGATTAACGATGAGTGGTGTCAATAAAAATACTTTAAGTCATTTTGCAGAGACTATCAGCACCCCAATTCTCACGGCCAGGTCTGGAACGGCACCATAGATATCAGCATCATTCAGCAAACTCGCTGAATCGCCAGTGGGCATTCCCTCTCCCTGGATTGAATTGCTCGGCTTGATAACGAGCAAGATGAATACGATGCAGTAGAGAGCCTGCTGATAGTTTGATGATTGAAATATCAAGTGAGGGATGCGGTGCGGGGATGATTTCCCCTGCCATTAAACTGGGCAGGGGAGGTGATTGCTTTTGCTCTGGCCGTTTATCCATGTTCAATCTAACCAGCATTTCACCATTAATGGCGACCTTGTTGCATGTCATGTTACGGCATCAGGTTACACCTGCTGTTTCAGCCACCAATCCGAATCAATCATCCCGCTAAAAATCGTATGGCTGCGCTTGATGGCTCTAAAACCGGTGAATTGTGCCCCTGCGATCACGCCGTAAGTAACACAGTTTCTTAACATTCATCCCAGTGATTAGGATCGCAATTATTATTACCAAACTCTCTTTAATAAGGAGCCATTGAGCTTAAGCATGGTTGCGCAAAGAGAGAGGGCGTTATGCACGAGAAAATCCCCGGAACACGTTGGTATCGCGTTATTGCCCCGATTTTAATTACCTGCATCATCTCGTTTATGGACCGCGTGAACATCAGCTTCGCGCTGCCAGGCGGCATGGATCAGGATCTGGCGATCACCAGTCAGATGGCCGGTATGGTCAGCGGCATCTTCTTTATTGGTTATCTGTTCTTACAGGTACCGGGCGGACGAATCGCGGTGAATGGCAGCGGTAAACGCTTCATCGCCTGGTCACTGATCGCGTGGATGGTAGTCTCTATCGCCACCGGTTTTGTCACTAACCACTACCAACTGCTGGCGCTGCGCTTTGTGCTGGGTATCTCCGAAGGCGGCATGCTGCCGGTGGTCCTTACCATGGTCAGTAACTGGTTCCCTGAAAAAGAACTCGGACGCGCCAATGCCTTCGTGATGATGTTCGCGCCGCTGGGTGGCATGTTTACTGCGCCGATTTCCGGATACATCATCAATGTGCTCGACTGGCGCTGGCTGTTTATAATTGAAGGCTTGCTCTCTGCAGCGGTGTTGCTGGTGTGGTGGCTGGTGATCGCCGATCGTCCGGAAGAAGCGCGCTGGCTCCCTGCCCGTGAGAAAGCGTATCTGTTACGGGAACTGGCCCGCGAGCGCGCCGCCCATCGCAGCGCTGCGCCAGCGAACAAAGCGCCATTGAAAGCGGTTTTCCGTCATTCTGGCTTGATGAAACTGGTGGCACTGAACTTCTTCTATCAGACCGGCGATTACGGCTACACGCTGTGGCTGCCGAGTATCCTGAAAAATCTTACCGGCACAAATATGGCGGGGGTCGGCTTATTAGCGGCAATCCCGTTTGTGGCCACTATCCTGGGTATTTATGCGATTTCGTGGCTCAGCGACCGCACTGGAAAACGCCGTTTGTGGGTGATGGTTTCCCTGCTCTGTTTCGCCGCCGCGCTGCTGGCTTCGGTGGTGCTGCACAGCAATATCGTCGCATCTTACATTGCGCTGGTGGTGTGCGGTTTCTTCCTGAAAGCGGCAACCAGCCCGTTCTGGTCGATTCCCGGCCGTATCGCCTCGCCAGAAGTGGCGGGTGGTGCGCGTGGCGTGATCAACGGGCTGGGTAATCTGGGTGGGTTCTGCGGACCGTATCTGGTCGGCATGATGACGATGCTGTATGGGCAGAGTGTGGCGGTGTGCTGGCTGGCGGGATCGCTGGTGGTGGCCGGCATTATTACGGCATTGCTGCCGCGTAATTGCGATATCAATCCGTCGGCTCCGCGTGAAGCCGGGGCGGATGATAGGCTGATGAGCGTGAAGTAAAGGGTTGCGCTGCGGTTAGCAGCGCAACCCTGACCTAGCAGACTCCATTTTAGATTGGCACGTAAAGTTCATTAAGAACGGCGTGCCAAATGCATCACATTCAAATTTATCGAAGATTATTTCTCTATCAAACCCCAATTATTTGAATAAATTAACCCTAATCGGCATATCTCATTGCTGGTGCGTAAGTATTCCGCTAAGAACACGCAAGCGAAATGAAATAACCCTGCGCGGCAGGATATGAAAGGTGTATGATTTTTTTGAGACTTAAGTCCAATGTAAATCAGAAAAAACCTAATTCATTGCAACATTGCGTGAGTATTCGTATGCCACTGACTAACGCCAGGGTACTTAATCTGGGAACGACTTCGCTCGTGCTGTATTCAGATTGCCAATATACCGTAGCCGGTATTTCAGCCATGATGCGTGAGAGATTTCCACAGCAACCCACTGACAGTACCATCATCATCGTCAATGCCTGCTCGATGTCTCTGGAGGCAAGAATGAATGATGTTTTCGTATTACGAAAAAGATATGGCGAGCGCACATTTATTTTTGTGCTGACGCAGGATAAAGACAATTACGAGATCTATTCCCGTATTCACTTTGTTTCACTGAGATCATCAGCCAATGCGCTACTGTGCTACATCATGAGTGCGGTGATATTGCATGAAAGTAGAGCCGTCAGGCTATCGTTGCAAAGTATGCAAATCATCTACATGAAATCATTGGGTGTCGAGATTGCGGATATTGCATCACTGATGAACAGAAGTTATTCAACGATAAAAAACAACTTTTCATACTGCAAAAGGCGTTTGCATATCAGGAGTTCATTCTCTGAGCGAGCACTGATCTATATTGCGAAAGGTATTGTCTGTAAACAATAATAAGGCAGGTCATGTCACAACTGGTTTTGGTTTTTATATTATGTTTAGTCCTGGCATTTTCAATTTATGCCATTGTACATGGTAAAAAGAAAAAGCGCTTTTACAGCAGAAAAATTTCAAGTCGCCGCTAGATTCGGCAGCAAGATTGAATCGCGCAGTGACCGCGAGTCGGTTGCTGGGTGCCTTGCCAACACAAGCGCTTAACGCCTGGTCATGAGGGAAATTTCCGGAGAAATCAGGTCGAGAGCAGGGCACGCTTAAACGAGAAAATATGAGCTCGGGCGGCATCGGCCGCTCGTTGCGTGTCACCGGACTCCAGCGCGTTAATAATCTCATTATGCTCCGCAATGACCTCATCCATATGGACAACATTGGACAACGTTGTCGCCCAAAAGCGCTGTGCCTGCGCATGAATCACACTCAGAATATCTGACAGCCGACTGTTTCCGGCGATATCCGCCAGCACCTGATGAAATTCGCGATCCAGCAACATCATTTCTTCGCGGCTACGTGATTCGCTCGCTCTGGCGATTTGCTGGTTCAGTTCGCGCAGCTGTTGAATGTGTGAATCAATGACTTTCTGACTGGCTAGTTCGACACACAGGGTTTCATTGACCAATCGCACCTCAATTAACTCCAGTGCATCATCTATCGACAAAGGCGCCACCATTACGCCTTTGCGCGGGATGATCTGCAACAGCCCCTCGGTGGCCAGCCGATGAATCGCTTGATTGATCGGTGTTCGGCCCATTGCCAAATCGTCCATCACCTGAGCGGTATTTAAATACTCCCCCGGTTTGTAGCGAAGCGTGATGAGCTTGTGCCTGAACGCCAGATAAGCCTGTTCATTCAAAGAGAGGCTCTTTTCCCGGCTGGCTGGGTTCACATTTTCAGTAACTGACTCACTCATCACGACGTTCCTTTTTTTGCCAATGAGACATATTACACAAAAATCTGGCATGAAAATCGCTAGTTTGAAAACACAGTGAAATTTCACAGTGATTTTTCAAATGGAGATCATCACATGCACCTTCAGTTCACAACCGGCGATGAAGCCGCTAGCACGCTCGATGTCGAGGTTTCCCATTTCATTATTGCGGGTTGGGCCGGACGCGATAGTGATGCGGTGTTGCACCATATCAGGGAGCTTGAGGCGCTGGGCGTGCCCGCTCCCGGTGCAGTACCGTTGTTTTACCGCGTCGCGACCAATCAACTGAGCCAACAGCCACTGCTGGAAGTGGTCGGCAATGAAACCTCCGGGGAAGCCGAACCCTTTGTTTTTTTCCATCGGGGCGAGTGGTGGGTCTCCCTCACTTCAGATCACACCGATCGTTATCTGGAAACCTTCAGCGTTGCCCTCTCCAAACAGGCCTGTATTAAACCGGTTGCCAGCAAAGCCTGGCGCATGAGCGAGGTGGTTGAGCACTGGGATGCGCTGGAGCTGACCTCGTGGATAAAAGAGCAGGGCGAATGGGTGGTTTATCAGCAGGGCACGCTGGCCTCATTACTGACACCACAAGATCTGCTGTCCCGCTATCTGAAAGGCAGCCCGGCTAAAGAAGGGATGGCGATGTCCTGCGGCACCCTGGGTGCGATTGGCGGTATTCGTCCCTCCAGTGAATTCCGTATGGCACTGCACGATCCACGATTGAACCGCACGCTGGAACACGCTTACTGCACTGGCGCGCTGCCAGTGGTCGCTTAAGGAGCATGCTAATGACCACACTCTGGCAGGCAAGTCAGCAGCTTCAGGCAGGTAATGCGTCTCCTGAAGCTTTTACTGAATCGGCATTGCGCGCAGCGCAGGATCCGTCAAAAGAGGGGGATCTTGTTTTCACCACCCGCTATGCCACCCAGGCCGCTCAACAGTCAACAGCAGCGAGTGCGCGCTGGCAAACCCAGCAAGCCTTCAGTGCTATTGATGGGCTGCCTGTCAGCATCAAAGATCTGTTTGATGTGCAAGGCGAGCCAACCACGGCGGGTTCACATTTGCTCCTGAATGCAGAACCGGCAGCAGCGAATGCCCGCGTGGTCGATCGCTTACATCAGGCTGGAGCGGCGATTGTCGGTAAAACCAACATGACCGAATTTGCCTTTTCCGGGCTGGGTATCAATCCGCATTACGGCACACCGGCTAATCCGTGGCGTCGCGAAGACAAACGCATTCCGGGCGGTTCTTCTTCTGGTGCGGCTGTCGCCGTGGCAGACAGCATGTGCCTGGGCGCTATCGGCACTGATACGGGTGGCTCGGTGCGCATTCCTGCTGCGCTGTGCGGCTTGACCGGCTTCAAACCAACGGCGAATCGCATCAATCAGGTGGGTACGCTGCCGCTCTCTGCTTCACTCGACAGTATCGGCGTGATTGCCCATGACGTGCGCAGCTGCTGGCTGCTGGACAGCGTTATCGCAGAACAGCCGCTGGAACTTCAGCAGCTTGAGTTGTGCAATGCGCGTTTCGCCATCCCGCAGACCCGTGTACTGGATGGACTCGACGAAGACGTTGCGCTGGCCTGGAAACACGCTATCGCGGTGCTGGAACAGGCGGGGGCCACCCTCATTGCACTGCCACTTGAAGAGCTGAATGAATTGAACAGTATGAATGCGCGTGGCGGCATTACTGCCTACGAGGCATGGCAGTGGCATCAACAATCCGCACTGGCGCAACCTGAAGCTTACGATCCTCAAGTGTTAGTGCGTGTGCAGCGTGGCAGCTTGCTGACGGAGCAAGATGCCAGTGAACTTCATCAACAGCGGAAAGCGTGGCAGCACCGCATCAAGAGCGCGCTGTCAGACTTCGACGCCTTACTGATGCCCACCGTTCCACGTATCGCGCCGACCATCGCTTCTCTGGACGATGCGCAGCAGTACATGGAGGTCAATGCTTTGATGCTCCGCAACACCAGCGTGATCAACATGCTGGACGGCTGTGC
This sequence comes from Pantoea sp. SM3, assembly GCF_000963995.1. Classification (NCBI taxonomy): domain Bacteria; kingdom Pseudomonadati; phylum Pseudomonadota; class Gammaproteobacteria; order Enterobacterales; family Erwiniaceae; genus Pantoea; species Pantoea sp. SM3. Next base: position 43,694 of record NZ_JZRD01000032.1, on the reverse strand, counting down.
GCTCTCTTTACCCTGCCATCAAACCGGGTGTGCGCCGGTTGGCCTAAGCCTTGCTTCTGTTCATGGTGATGACGCCCGCTTAATCAGCTGGTCGCTCGCCGTGGAAACTGCCCTCAACTGGAGATCCTGATGATGACTCAATCCCATGGCATGCTGTTTGTCGCCACCAACATTGGCGCTGAACACGAAGCGTACTTCAACCAATGGTACGACCATGAACATGTAGAAGAGCGCGTCGCGATCAGTGGCTTCTTAAGCGGAACGCGCTATCAGGCTATCCATGCCGAGTGCAAATATCTTGGTCTGTACGAAACCGAGGCGCTGGAAGCCTTTACCAGCGCGGATTATCACGCGGCCTTCACTCGCCAGACCGAATGGTCAGTGAAAAATCTGCAAAAGATGGTTAATCCAATGCGCCGGGTCAGCGCGATCACCCATAAGCATGGCAAAGGGACCGGCAGCCAGCTGGCGGTGGTGACGCTGAAAGCGCTGGATGCCAGCGTGTTGACTGCGTGGCAGCAGCAAATTAGCCCTACGCCGGGCTATGTTGCCTCCAGTTTACTCACCCCGGATGTTGTGCTCAGTTCTCCGTTGCCGATGGAGAGCAAAGAACAGCGTCAAATGCTGCCCATGCTGCTGATTCACTGCAGTAACGCATCAAGCTGTGACCAGCTGGCCGCACAGGCAGCGGAACTGATGATGGGCGATGTTCAACGCTATGCCTTTAGCTGGCAGTTAACGAAACAGGAGATGGCACATGGCTAATACAGACTCTTCATTACAGCAGGCGTTGCGTGATGAGCGCACCGCTTCAAAAACTGGTCGTCTGGCCGCCGCCAGTTCTATCGGCACTGCGCTGGAGTGGTATGACTTTACCGTTTACAACATCATGGCCGCGCTGGTGTTTAACCATGTGTTCTTCCCGAGCTTTGATCCACTGGTCGGCACCATTCTGGCATTTTCAACCTATGCGGTAGGCTACATTTCTCGTCCGCTGGGCGGTTTTGTATTTGGTCATTTGGGCGATGTCGCTGGGCGCAAAGCGGTGCTGATCATTACGCTGGTGATCATGGGCGTCACCACCGCATTAATGGGCTTGCTGCCCGGTTATGCCGTGTGGGGCATCTGGAGTCCGGTGTTGTTAGTGGCGCTGCGATTTGTGCAGGGCATTGCGCTGGGCGGCGAATGGGCGGGTGCCGTTTTACTGTCGATGGAGCACGGTGATGCTGATAAGCGTGGGCGTAATGCATCTTTTGCACAGGTGGGGCCTTCCTGCGGAACCTTGATTGGCACCGGTTTTATCACCCTGGTGACGGTGATGATGAGCGGCGATCAGTTTCAGGCATGGGGCTGGCGCATTCCATTCCTGCTGAGTCTGTTGCTGGTGCTATTTGGATTGTGGCTGCGTCGTGGCGTGGAAGAGACACCGACCTTCGTCGCGATGCAGGCTGCGGAAAAAACGACGCATACGCCACTGAAAGAAGTGTTCGTCAACTATCCGAAACAGCTGCTGATTGCGGGTGGATCGCGTATCGGTTCCGATGTGCTCTACGCGCTGGTGGTGGTGTTTACCCTGACGTATGTCACAACCGTATTGCAGCTGCCACGTCCGCTAGCATTGATGGCCACGATGTTGGGCGCAATAGGGAATGCTATTACCGTCCCGATGTTCGGTGCGTTATCAGATAAATGGGGACGCCGCCCGGTTTACATCACGGGGGCTGTGTTGGCCATCGTCTGGTCTTTCGTGTTCTTCGTGTTGTTAGACAGCACGCAGCCGGTGCTGATTGTGCTGGCGGTAATAGGAGGGCTGCTGATCCATGCGATCATGTATGGTCCGCAGGCCGCATTCGTTACCGAGCAGTTTCCCAGTCACGTTCGTTATGCCGGATCGTCACTGGCTTACACGCTGGCCGGTATTGTTGGCGGTGGATTTGCACCGTTGATCATCACTACGCTTTATAAAGAAATGGGCAGTACGCTGTGGGTGTCGCTGTATGTCACGCTGGCATTGTTAATCACGCTGTTTGCCGTGTGGAAGGCAAAAGAGACGGCGCATAAGCCGTTGTAAATGAAACACTCGCGCCGTTACCGCGGCGCGACAGATCCAATACAAGAAATCTGCTGATTTTTGCTCTTCTAAGCCGTATGAAACAATATCGAAAAATGTGATGTTATTTTGAAAGCTTGATAGAATGTTGAATTGTATCCTGTGGGTAATAGCAAATAGAGAGGGTTTGATGAGTAATAACCGAAATGAGCAGGTCACCTATGCGAAGCCCTCTCGTGCGGATATTGCCCGTTCTGTCGCTACGTCTACGGCGGTGGAAACAGGTCAGCCATCCGCTAAAATTGAAGCCTCGCTCGAGGCAGCCCGAAAAAAATTCGCACATCTTCGCCTGGCTTAGTTGCTTTTCAATGCTTTACGCACCCAATGTTTCATTGGCTCATAATCCATTGACATACCTGAATGTATGGCTGAAATGTACTGGGCTTTATTGCATTCCCAGCTTTGATAATTAAGTGTTTTAAATCCGGCCTGTACTGCCATCACATCGGCTAAAAGTCGCGCTAATCGTCCGTTCCCCTCTCTAAATGGATGGATCAGTATTATCTCAACATGCGTTATCGCGATGGCCTCAATGAGTTGTTGTTCACTCATCTTTGAGCATGGAGTCAATTGTGTAAGATACTTCGAGTCGAATTCGTTCAGCAGTTTTGGTAACTGAGCGGAAGGTGCAAACATAAAGCCGCCTTTGCTGATGTTGACTGTCCTCTCTTGCCCAGCCCATTCGTATATGTTGCCTAACCAACGACGATGCCAGGATTTAATCATCGCAACATCAATTTGCTTCATAGGAAATGCTTCTTCGAAAATTGATCGATAAAGCTGCTCTAGTAATACGAGCTCGGCGGCATCTATCTCTTCAGCATTGGCAATCCCCAGTTTATTTAGCAATACCTGCTCGCCAGACTCATTTTCATATTTTCCCTCACTATTTGAAACGTTATATCGATTCATTCATTCGCTCGAAATTAGATAAGGTGATAGGGAATCATAACCTTCAATAAAAATAGTGACAATCATCGATAAATCAATACATTAAACTTGCAATGTAAAAATGCATTTTTCTTTATTTTTTGTGAGTGGGCTTAGAAAATCATGTGAGCCGCATAGGCATTACTTCCCCCAATTTCGAAGTCGGGTTTCCACCACTCACATAAATTTCCCCTAATCGTTGATCGACCGCAAATTTCTGTCCTCTCAATCATTACTCTCAGGCTAACGATCACATCCTCAGGTTGATTGATGGCTGAACGGCTTAAGACCACACTTTCCTGCATTGACGTCATCAAGATATTCGCTCATTCAGGAGGTTAGTCATGTCATCAGGACAACAAACGGCGCGAGTGTGGAATACGCGCCGCATCGAAAAACAGCGGCGGCAGGCGTCCGTGCCGGTGCAGGGCAAGGTGTTACCCACTGAACACATGGTCGAGATGCTGGAAAAATTAATCTCGCCAGGTGACCGCGTCGTATTGGAAGGCAATAACCAGAAACAAGCCGATTTCCTCTCACGCATGCTGGCCGAGGTCAACCCGCAAGTCGTGCACAATCTTCATATGATCATGCCGAGCGTGGGCCGCAGTGAACACCTCGACATCTTCGAAAAAGGCATCGCCCGCAAGCTCGACTTCTCCTTCTCCGGCACGCAGAGCCTTCGTATTTCGCAGCTACTGGAAGACGATCAGCTGGAAATCGGCGCGATTCATACCTACATCGAACTCTACTCCCGCCTGTACGTAGACCTCGCACCGAATGTCGCGCTGATCGCCGGATACAAAGCCGACCGTAAAGGCAATCTCTACACCGGGCCAAGTACCGAAGACACGCCAGCATTGGTTGAAGCAGCAGCTTTCCATGACGGGATTGTGATCGCGCAGGTTAACGAACTGGTGGATGACGAGTGTGATCTGCCGCGCGTCGATATCCCTGGCTCATGGATCGATTACGTGGTGGTTGCCGACAAACCCTTCTTTATCGAACCGCTTTTTACCCGCGATCCGCGACTAATTAAACAGGAACACATCCTGATGGCGATGATGGCGATAAAAGGCATCTACGCCGAACATCAGGTGCAATCGCTCAATCACGGCATTGGTTTCAATACCGCCGCCATCGAATTGCTGCTACCAACCTACGGTGAGCAACTCGGTCTGAAAGGCAAAATTTGTAAACACTGGACGCTGAACCCGCACCCCACCTTAATTCCCGCCATTGAAAGTGGCTGGGTCGAGAGTGTGCACTGCTTCGGCGGTGAACTGGGTATGGAAGAGTACATTCGCGCGCGCCCGGATATCTTTTTCACCGGAGCCGATGGCTCGATGCGCTCTAATCGCGCGATGTGCCAGCTGGCGGGTCAGTATGCCGTCGATATGTTTATTGGCTCAACGCTGCAAATCGATGGTCTGGCAAATTCCTCAACGGTCACGCGCGGTCGCCTTTCTGGCTTCGGTGGCGCGCCGAATATGGGCCACGATCCGCACGGTCGTCGTCATGCAACCGCCGCCTGGCTGGCGATGAAAAATGGCGAAGATGCTATGGAACGCGGCCGCAAGCTGGTGGTGCAGATGGTGGAAACCTTCCAGGCCGGCGTGAAGCCGACTTTCGTCGAGAAACTCGATGCGATTGAGGTCGCGAAAAATGCCGGGATGCCGCTGGCACCGGTGATGATCTACGGCGATGACGTGACGCACGTCCTGACGGAAGAGGGCATTGCCTATCTGTATCGCGCGCAGGATCTCGAAGAGCGTCGGGCGATGGTGGCGGCGGTGGCCGGGATTACCGACATCGGTCTGGGAGTGGATGCCAAACGCGTCGCTGAACTGCGTCGCAGCGGCAAAGTGGTGTTCCCGGAAGATCTCGGCATTCGCCGCGCGGATGCCACGCGTTCGCTGCTGGCGGCCGGTAGCGTGGCCGACCTGGTCGAATGGTCTGATGGCCTTTACAACCCACCGGCAAAATTCCGGAGCTGGTAATGAAACGACTCGCGCCGCAATCGGTTGAAAGCCGCCTGCATCAACTGGCACAGCACGCCACCGATTGCCTGATCGAAGAAGTGAACCTGACGCCGAAACCGGGGCTGGTGGATCGTCGCGGTAGTGGCGCGCATCAGGATCTCTCGCTGGCGCTAATGGAACGTTCTGCACGCAGCCTGACGCCGACCTTTTATGCGCTGGCGCAACAGTGCTGGCAGCGTCCAGCGGATATCGCTTTGCGCGAAACCGTTGGCCGTCTGGGCCGCGAAGGAGAACGCCAGATGATGGCTGCCACCCACGGGGTGAATACCCATCGTGGCGCCATCTGGGCATTGGGTCTGCTGGTCAGTGCGGCGGCGATGCACAGCGGTGGTGCGAACAGCGAACAACTCTGTACCCGCGCCGCTGAACTGGCTTGCTTACCGGATCGGCATGCCCCGAAAACCTTTAGTAAAGGGCTGCGTGCGGTGCATCGCTTTCAGGTGCCAGGCGCACGTGAAGAGGCACAGCAGGGCTTTCCGCACATCACACAACGGGCGCTGCCGCAGTTATGGCGCAGTCGTGAATCTGGAGCCAACGAAACCGAGGCGCGGCTTGATGCGTTGATGGCGATTCTCACCTCGCTCAGTGACACCTGCGTGCTCAACCGTTCAGGCATGAACGGTTTGCTGACCTTACAACAGGGTGCGCACGCGGTGTTACAGGCGGGTGGCACTGCGCACATAGCGGGTCGTCAGGCTTTACAACAACTGGATAGCGCGATGCTGGCGCTGAATGCGTCTCCCGGCGGCGCGGCTGATTTACTCGCCGCCACGCTGTTTATCGATCGCGTCAGCATCGCCACTCATTGATTAAGAGGTTGCTATGGAAAAGATAACGTTGTCTTACCCGGCACGTCGCACGCTCAGCGGAAATGCGCTGGCGGGCGTAGTGGGATCGGGTGATATGGAAGTGCTGTACCGCGCGGATAGCAGTGCCGTGCTCAGCGTGGCGATCACCACCTCGGTGGATAACAGCAAAGCGCGATGGGATGCACTGTTCAGCCGCCTGGCGGAACTGACCGAGCTACCGGCGGGCCAGCTGGTGATCCATGATTTCGGCGCCACGCCGGGTGTCGCACGTATCCGTATCGAACAGGTGTTTGAGGAGGTGAATCATGCGTGATGACAGCAGCTTTATTGAATTACGCGCCCGTCAGCGTGCGCTGGCATTGCTGGACAGCGGCAGCGCGCGCGAATTGCTCGATCCGTTTGAAGGCGTCATGTCACCGTGGCTGGAAAAGCAGGGCATTGTGCCGCAGGCCGATGACGGCATGGTAGTGATGAAAGGCACGCTTAACGGTAATCCTACCGTAGCGATTGCTATTGAAGGTACTTTCCAGGGCGGCAGCATGGGTGAAGTTTCCGGCGCGAAGATGGCCGGTGCGCTGGAGTTGGCGGCTGAAGACAATCGCAACGGCATTCCGACGCAAGCCATTCTGTGTCTGGAAACCGGCGGCGTGCGCTTGCAGGAAGCCAATTTGGGGCTGGCGGCGATTGCGGATATTCACGCCGCCATCGTCGATCTGCGTCAATACACCCCGGTGATTGGCATTGTTGCCGGGACCGTTGGCTGCTTTGGCGGGATGTCGATTGCCGCAGCGCTGTGCAGCCATCTGATTGTGACGCGTGAAGCCCGTCTGGGGTTGAATGGCCCGCAGGTGATTGAGCAGGAGGCGGGCATTGATGAGTATGACTCGCGTAACAGACCGTTCATCTGGAGCATGACCGGTGGCGAGATTCGCTATCAAAGCGGGCTGGTCGATGCGCTGGTGCCAGACGGTGTGCAGGCGGTGAAAACGGCAGTGGATGCCGCGTTAGCACAAGGGGTTCCGACACAGCTGCGCAGCGAAAACTATGCATTTTATCTTGAGCGTTTAAGCCACTTCGATACCGCTCAACAGGCCAGCACAGCCATCATTCATCAGGTCTTCCATCCGGAGGTGAAATCATGAGCGCACACAACAGTCGGGGTGAGCTGTGGCTCAGCCAGTTAACCGCCGGAGCGGCCCGCCACACTGGGCTTTGCCCGTCCGTGCAGGTCGCGGATGCCGAACTCAATGGCGAAACCGCCCGTTACATTGCTGTCGTTCCAGATGCGCACAATCGCTATCCACGCGCTGCGCAGGGTGAAGTGGGCCTGCTGGAGGGCTGGACGCTGGCGAAAGTGGTGCAGGAAACCCTCGCGGAAGACGCTGCCAACGCCGTGAAACGGCCGATTATCGCGGTGATTGATGTGCCGAGTCAGGCTTATGGCCGGCGTGAAGAGGGCTTTGGTATTCATCAGGCATTGGCCGGGGCCGCCGGTGCGTATGCGCAAGCGCGTCTGGCCGGGCATCCGGTGATAGGGCTGATTGTGGGTAAAGCGATGTCCGGTGCATTTCTGGCGCATGGCTATCAGGCCAATCGACTGATTGCCTTTAACGATCCGGCGGTGCAGGTACATGCCATGGGTAAAGCCTCGGCGGCGCGTATCACCCTGCGCACCGTGGAGGCGCTGGAGAAACTTGCCGCCAGCGTGCCGCCAATGGCCTATGACATCGGTAATTACGCCACGCTCGGCCTGTTGTCGTCGCTGCTGGACATCACCCATCCGGATGCGCCGACGGCCGAAGAGGTCACGCGCGTTAAAGCCACGCTGGCGGAAGCGATTGGCGATACGCGCCGTGTGCCTGGCCGGGGTTCGCGCCTGGCGGCACCCCATCGTCAAAGCTCGGCGCTGGTACGCGAACGTCTGCGCGCCAGCTGGTAACACCCTAATAATAAAAAGCATTAAATCAACCTGCCGGCTGTCAGTATGCCGGGCGCACGCGGCGTCCGGCCTCTGCGGCAACTGATAAATTCAACACCATCGCGTCAGTACTCACTCTTTTAATAACAAACAGGTGATTTATGACTTACGTGATTCTGCATGCTCTGGCTCCGATCTTCATTATCATGTTGCTCGGATTCTGGGCCGGCAAAGCCAAAATGGTTGATAACAAGAACGTCTCTTTGCTCAATATTTTTGTGATGGATTTTGCGCTGCCCGCCGCGTTGTTTAGCGCTACGGTGCAAACGCCGTGGAGCGGGATTGTGGCGCAGATGCCGCTGATTGTGGTACTGACGCTGGCGATGTGGGTGGCCTATGCGGTGCTCTATTTCGTTGCCACTAAAATCTTCAAAAAATCACCACAGGATGCGGCTGTATTGACGCTGACTGTGGCGTTGCCTAATTACGCGGCGCTGGGTTTACCCATCCTTGGCAGCGTGGTGGGAGAAGGTTCGGCGACATCACTCTCTGTTGCCGTCTCCATTGCCTGCGGTTCAGTGCTGATGACCCCCTTCTGTCTGCTGATACTCGAACGTGAAAAAGCGCGCTCGGCGGGAGAAACACAACGCTCGACGCTGGCGATGCTGCCGGTGCTGATGTGGCGCTCGGTGAAAAAACCGATTGTGCTGGGGCCCCTACTGGGCGTGGTGCTGTCGGCGATTGGCATCAAAATGCCGGATTTGATGCTGGCCGCGATCAAACCACTCGGTCTGGCGGCCACAGCCGCCGCACTGTTCCTGACCGGGGTGATCCTGTCGGCTCGTCAGCTGAAGATCAACAGCATGGTGATCAGTTCCACCGTCACCAAACTGCTGATCCAACCGTTGCTGGCGTGGGGGATTGTGATGCTGTTTGGCCTGCACGGCACCGTGGCGATTACCGCGATTCTGATGATTGCGCTGTCAGCCGGTTTCTTTGGTGTGGTGTTTGGTAACCGCTTTGGTGTGCAATCACCAGATGCAGAAGCGGTGCTGTTACTCAGTTCGCTATTGTCGATTGTGTCACTGCCGCTGTTTATTAGCTTAACTTCAGGAATGTAATCATGAATATCCGCCCACACGACCTGCTCTGGCTGCACGCTGATGCCACGCTGCTTGATATTCAGGAGAGCTGGGTAGCGCAGCAGTGGAACGCTCAGCAGCCGGTTGTGGTGCGGCGCGATGTGATGCGGCAGGATCGCATTCCGATTGGCGTGCGCGGCAGTGCGCGCCATCAACGGGCGGCGGGATGGGTGCGAGGGCAGGATGTGCTGCGCATTGATACGCCGGAGGGGCTACTGGCGCGCGCAAGCGATTCCGTGTTTCGCGCATTGCCTACGGTTGAGGCAGTGATGCAACTTTATCAGCAGCGCTGGTCTTGGTCGTGGGGCGTGACCGGTAGCACGGGATTCGCCTTAGCGACCGGATTGCCGGTACTGCATGCCACAAGCGATCTCGACCTGTTAATTCGCGCACCCCTGCCGTTGCAGACGGAGGAGGTTAAGGCCTGGCAGCAACAACTGTCAGGTTTGCCCTGTCGGGCCGATACCCAGGTGGAAACGCCGGTGGGTGCCTTCGCGCTTAATGAGTGGCTGCGCGAGGGGCGCGTGTTGCTGAAAACCGCACGCGGTCCACGCCTGACAACGCTTCCCTGGACGGAGGACATAAAATGAAAACGCTGTTCACTTTTCCGGGGCAGGGCACGCAACGGCCCGGCATGTTGCAGTCGCTGGCGCGCGATGAGACCTGGCAAGTGGCACATGAGGTGCTGGGAGAGGAGCTGATGCAACTCGATTCCTCCGTCGCACTGCAACATACGCGCGCGGTACAACTGGCGCTGCTGATTACGGGTGTGTCGGCGGCACGCCAGCTGATGTCCCGCGGCGTGCAGCCCGATATGGTGTGTGGCCTGTCGATTGGTGCGTATCCTGCGGCGGTGATCGCAGGGGTTTTGGATTTTGCCGATGCTCTGCACCTTGTGGCGTTACGCGGTGAACTCATGGAGCAGGCGTATCCACAGGGCTATGGTTTGACGGCCATCAGTGGGATGACGCTGGCGCAAGTTGAAGCGCTGGTAGATGGACAAAACAGTTTCATTGCCAACATCAATGCCGAAACCCAGATAGTGATAGCGGGAAGCGACAGTGCCATGGCCGCAGTGGCGCAGCAAGCGCTGGCGCAAGGGGCACAGCGAGCGCAGCGGCTGGCGATCAGCGTGCCTTCACATTGCGCGCTACTGGATAGCCCAGCGCAGCAGCTCAAAGCCGCTCTGGACAAGGTCAGATTACAGCGTCCGCCATTAGCGTATCTGAGCGGCAGCAGCGCTCGCGTTCTCTGGCAGCCGGAGCGTATTGCTGACGATCTGGCGATGAACATGGCGCGCAGCGTGCGCTGGCATGATGCGATGGTGGCGGCAAAAGAACGTGAAGTGCGTCTGGTCGTTGAAATGCCGCCCGGTGAAGTGCTGACGGGCTTAACGCGCAGCGTGCAGTGCCAGGGAGAGTGTATTGCCCTTGAGCGCAGCGGCGCTGAAGTGGCGCTGCGTTTGTTTCAGCGGCTCGCACGCTGAACTTTTTCCTGCAAACTCAGGGCGAACATACGCCCTTCAGCCACCAGTGCCAGCAGATTCGGATCATGTTCACGGTTGCGCGGAAACACGATGGCGATCTGCTGTCGCATTTGATACGGCTCGGCTAAACGCAGAAAACGCAGATCGTTTTCATACTGCTTACGCATCCTGCCCGGCACCAGCGAATAGCCCATGCCGGCCTGCACCAGACTGAGCATCGAGAAAATGTCATTCACGCGCGTGACGATATTGGGCTCAAAACCGGCTACGTGGCAGGCTTCCTGAAATCCGGCAAAGGTAGCAAAGCCTTCTGCCAACGAGACAAAGGGTTTATCGCTGTAGCTGCGCAGGTCGATATCTCTTTCACTGTGGTCACTGTTACCCGCGGGCACGGCAAGAAAGATATCGTCCTGAAACAGCGCGACCTGCTCAAAAATCTTTTCATCGATCTCGGCTTCGCTGACAGAAATGATAATCGCATCCAGCTGATTATCTTTTAGCGCGCGCAGCAGCAATTCATTTGAACCCATGGTGAGGTTGAGTTCTAGCTCCGGGCGTCGCAGCTTCATTTTCATGATCAGGCGCGGCACGGTTTCCAGCGACAGAGAATACAAGGTGCCAACCCGCAGATTCCCCAGGCCAATGCCTGCGGTACGTCGTGTTTCATCAATGCCCTGGCTCAGTGTGGCCAGCGCTTCTTTGCTGTATTCCAGCAGCGTCGAGGCGGCAGGCAGTGCCACCAGGTTGCGGCCTTTATGTTCGAACAGCGGGCAACGCAAACTCTCTTCGAGCGTGTGCAGTGCACGGTGCACACTCACGGTGCTGATTCCTAACGCTTCAGCCGCTCTGGCGAGGTTTTCCGTTTCCATGTAGCAAGTGAAAATCAGCAGTTTGCGTACGGTGAGATCGTTGTCGAGGGTCAGTTTCATGCCGGTTTCAGGTCGTGAATCAGAAGTGCCACTATAGCGTTATGTCGCGACGCGGGTTAGTCAAAAACGGGGGTGAACGCTGTCTATCGGGATAGATGAACGCGAGGATGGCGTACCCAAATAGTTAATGAGCCGACGAATTTGCAAAATCAGCGACGGATGCAAACTGTCTGAGGGCGTTCGCCAATCCCTGTTAGTGAAACTGTTGAATTTCCCCCCATTCTGGGGCGTGTTAACGCCCCGAGGATTCCTCAACAGCCACAGAGCCGCGACGATTCTCACTATCGCGCCAGCTCACACTCACAAATGTCACCACGAATAACAGGCTATACAGCACCACGATGGTGGGGCCCGGCGCGCTATCGAGGAAGAAGGATGCGTAAACGCCACACAAGCCAGTGAGAATGGCGATCAACGCCGCCAGCAGCATCACCTGTAGGAATCGCCGCGCCAGTAACAGCGCAATCGCCCCCGGTGCGATGAGCATGGCGATCGACAAAATCACGCCCACCGATTTCAGCGCGGCAACGATGGTTAGCGCAATCAAACACAGCAGCCCGTAATGCATCAAATTGCCGTTTATACCGCAAGCGCGCGCCTGTTGTGGGTCAAACGCATGGAGTAAAAGATCGCGCCATTTCACGCTCAGCACCAGCACCACCAGCAGCGCAATCACAGCAGTTTGCGCGATATCTGCCCAGCCAATACCCAGCATATCGCCGAATAGGATGTGGTCGAGATGAACTTCCGGTTTCAGTTTCAAATAGAGCACCAGCCCGGCACCAAACATCCCCGAAAACACAATGCCCATCACCGTATCAGGCTTGATGCGGCTGTTCTGGCTGATAAAACCGGTGGCGAGTGCGCACAACATGCCTGCGATAAATGCCCCTATCGCATACGGTAAGCCAACCCACCACGCCAGCACCACGCCGGGAAAAACCGCGTGACTCATGGCATCACCGAGCAGGGACCAGCCTTTCAACACTAGAAATGCGGACAGCATGGCGCAAGGCAGTGACAACATCAGCGTGACGATCAGCGCCATGTTCATAAATTCAAACTGAAACGGGCTGAGCAATAATTCAATCATTGGCGTTGATCTCCAGAGCCTGGCGCGCACGTCGCCGCGCGGCTAGCACACCGTGTTTTGGGGCAAACACAAACGCCAGCAGGAACACGACGGTTTGTGCCACCACGATCACGCCGCCGGTGGCGCCGTCGAGGAAATAGCTGCTCCACGCGCCAAGGAAGCTGGTGATGCTGCCGATAGCCACCGCAATCATCAATAAACGCGGGAAGCGGTCAGTCAGCAGATAAGCAGTGGCACCTGGCGTTACAACCAGACAAATCACCATAAAGGCACCGACGGTTTGCAACGCAGCCACGGTGGAGGCGGCGAGCAAGGTAAAGAACAGAATCTTCAAGCCGGTAGTATTCAGCCCAAGGGAACGCGCATGGCTTTCATCGAAGAAGGTCACCATCAGATCCTTCCATTTCAGTAGCAACAACGTCAGCGTCACCACACCGATGGTGCCGAGCTGCCAGATATCGGCGGGCGCCACCGCGAGGATGTTGCCGAGAACGATGGTTTGGATATTGACCGAGGTGGGATTGAGCGACACCAGAAAGAGACCAATACCGAAGAAGGAGGAGAAAATCAGTCCGATGATCGCATCCTCTTTCAGGCGCGTACGCTGGTTAAGAAACAGCATGCTGCCCGCCGCCAGTCCGCCCGAGAGAAAAGCGCCGAGCGAGAAGGGCAGCCCTAGCATATAGGCGCCGGCTACACCGGGCACAATCGAGTGCGAGAGTGCATCGCCAATCAGCGACCAGCCTTTGAGCATCAGGAAACAGGAGAGAAACGCGCAAATCGCCCCGACCAGCGCGGCGATCCACATCGCGTTCAGCATATATTGATAGCCAAATGGCTCAATAATCCACGACATGATCCGCCCCCGGGCGTGCGGCAATCTTCTGTAATAACGCGGCATTGCGCTGCTGCACTTCACCATCGAAAGTACGTGCCAGATTGACGGCGGTGAACGTGTCGCGCAACAGACCGCTGGCCAGCACGGTGTTTTTCACCAGTACGCAACGGTCGCAGTAATCAGGAATAGTGTTGAGATCGTGTGTGGAGACCAGCATGGTGCGGCCCTCATCGCGCAACTCTTGCAACAGGGCGATGATCGCCGCCTCAGTTTTAACATCGACGCCGGTAAAGGGCTCATCCAGCAAGATGATTTGCCCACTTTGCGCCAGTGCCCGCGCGAGAAAAACGCGTTTTTTCTGCCCGCCGGAGAGTTCACCAATCTGGCGATGACGAAAGTCCTGCATCCCGACGCGAGCCAGCGCTTGATCCACGCTGCGCTTGTCCTCCGCACGCGGGATGCGCAGCATGTTCATATAGCCGTATCGACCCATCATCACCACATCTTCCACCAGCACTGGAAAACTCCAGTCCACCTCTTCGGACTGTGGAACATAGGAGACAATATTGCGTTTCAGCGCGGCTTTGGCGGGCATCTCCGCCAGCGTCACGCTGCCTGTTGTGAGTGGCACAAAGCCCATGATGGCTTTGAACAACGTGGATTTCCCGGAACCGTTGACGCCCACCAGCGCGGCAATGCTGCCCGATGGCACGGAAAACGATGCCTGGCGCAACGCGGTGTGGCCGTTGCGATAGGTCACGCTGACATCCTGCACGTTAAGGGTCATGATTTGCTCCCGGCGGTGATGCCTTTCGCCACGGTATCGGTGGTGACACGCAGTAAATCAAGGTAGGTCGGCACCGGTCCATCGCTGTTGCTGAGTGAATCGACGTAAAGCACGCCGCCATAGTGGATACCCGCTTCACGTGCCACCTGCTCGGCCGGTTTAGCTGAGATGGTGCTCTCGCTAAAGATGGTCGGGATCGGGTTGGCTCTTACCGCATCGATCACTTTGCGCACCTGCTGTGGTGTGCCTTGTTGATCGGCATTGATTGGCCACAGGTAAAGCTCTTTGAGTCCCAGGTCACGCGCGAGGTAAGAGAACGCGCCTTCACTGGTGACCAGCCAACGTTGATTTTCAGGCAGTTGATCGATGGCGGCACGCATCGGGGCCAGGGTTTGCTGGATTTGCGCTTTGTAGCGCTCGGCGTTGGCCTGATAAATGGCTGCGTTTGCGGGATCGTATTTCTGTAAGGCTTTACGGATGTTATCGACGTAGATCAGTGCATTATCCGGTGACATCCACGCATGCGGATTCGGCTTGCCATTGTAAGGCCCCTCGGTGATGCCCAGGGGTTGGATTCCTTCTGTTACCGTCACTTCAGGCACATTTTTCAGACGCTGATAGAAGCGACTAAACCACAGTTCAAGATTAAAGCCGTTCACCAAAATCAGGTCTGCTCCCTGCGCACGACGAATATCCCCCGGCGTGGGTTGGTATTCGTGGATTTCAGCGCCGGGCTTGGTAATGGAGGTCACTTCGGCGGCATCGCCCGCGACGTTCTTTGCCATGTCAGCGATCACCGTGAAAGTGGTGACCACTTTGAGTTTGTCGGCAGCAAATGCCGAAGCGCTCATCGAGAGCGTAAGCATCACCACCGATAGAACGTGCCTGGTCAACATAGTCATCCCCTGAGAAGTATAGCCTGTGCTATACATTATAGTGAATGCTATGAATGTGAAGTGTTTTTGTCCACTTTTTGCTGTTTACGACAAAAATTTACTTAAGTTGAAGTTGCAGAGGAGAATAATGAAAGTGGCTTATGCGATTTTCGAAATAGCGTAGAACATATTGTTCTTAAGGGCAGGGGAGTATTATTGAGAGCAAGAACACTTCATCGCGAATAATGAAGTGTTCCTGAGAGAGAATTAATCAATCGACAAATTATGAATCGCTAGCGCAGCACGCGCGGCTTCTTTGCCTTTCTTGATGAAGTGTTCGGTATAGAAGTTTTCCAGCACATCAACTGGCTGGAAATTATGTGGCGTCAGTGACACTGAGAATACAGGCACATTGGTGGTCAGCTGCACATTCATCAGGCCATCCACCACAGCGGCAGCCACGAAGTCGTGACGATAAATACCACCATCAACCACCAGCGCCGCAGCAACGATCGCATCGTATTTGCCGGTTTCTGCTAAACGTTTTGCCAGCAGCGGCATTTCAAATGCACCAGGTACTTCCAGTACTTTTAATTCGGCTTCGACGTTCTGTGTTTTTAATTCTTGCTCAAAACCCACTAAAGCATTGTGCACAATTTCTTTGTGCCAACCGGCTTTAATAAAGGCAATTCTAATATTTTTCATAATGAGTCCAACATCACCTGTAATTTCTTTGCGCTTGAAAAGTAGCAATAATGCCTTTGTATACCATATGTTACGTTTTCGATCCAGAACGTGCACGTAGCGATAAATGCCTTTATCGCATAACGAAATCCACGCTTGACGCCGAACGGCGCCTGCAATACAAATAGACGCGTCGGGGGAGTCTCGCCAAAGAGACTGAGAGGCTAAAAGCGCAATGCGCGGCTTAGCGACCCTTTGAACCTGACCCAGTTGATACTGGCGTAGGAAGACTGACAGCGTATCCTGTACGTTGTCTGGCGCAGAGGATCGCTTGCGCCCTTTCCCTCCTCCTGTATCTGCGGGTCTCAGTCAACACTGAGAGGCCGATGTGAATTCCCTTGATATCCCGGATTACCTGCGGTGAGCCGCTGGACAGTATTAGGCTGCGGCGTAGCAGGCCTGTGCGTGGCCACGCTACTGGCGGAACGCGGTGAAGAAGTCGACGTCATTGGCGAGGACTCCCGCAAGCCTGCCTCCTGGTTTGCTGGCGGCATGCTGGCACCCTGGTGTGAGTCTGAAAGTGCCCCGCAAGAAGTGATCGCTCTTGGACAGCATGCTGCGGCCTGGTGGCAACAGCGCGTCAGCAGTGTGGCGCATCAGGGAACGTTGGTGGTGGCACCGCCGCGCGATAGCCAGGAACTCAACCGTTTTGCGCGCATGACTGAACAGCATCAATGGGTCGATCCGGGTGATATTGAGCCGCTGCTGGCAGGCCGCTTTGCACGCGGGCTGTTTTTTGCCGAAGAAGCGCATCTTGATCCGCGTCTGGCGCTCACTGAAATGCGTGAAAAGCTGTTACAGCGCGGTGTGCGTTTCGATGCACAACAACCCTCTGGCCGGATTATTGATTGTCGTGGCATGCATGCTAAAACCGATCTACCGCGCTTGCGTGCGGTGCGCGGTGAAATGGTGATCCTGCACAGCGATGAAGTGCACTTTTCGCGACCAATTCGCCTGCTGCATCCGCGCTTTCCCTGCTATCTGGTGCCGCGCCGCAATGGTCATTTCATGCTCGGTGCCACTATGGTGGAAAGCGACGATGCCAGCGCCATTAGCGCGCGCGCCATGATGGAACTGCTCAGCGCGGCCTACGCGATACATCCTGCTCTGGCGGAAGCCCGCGTGGTGGAAAGCGGCAGCGGACTCCGCCCGGCTTATCCGGCTAACCTGCCAGAAATCCATTATCAAAACGACACTTATTATCTTAACGGCATGTATCGCCATGGTTTTCTGCTGGCACCCATGATGGCAGAACAGCTGATGCAGCGCCTTTTCGGGGAACAATCCTATGAACATTCAGCTTAACGGCCGGACGATCCGCACCGAGGCCAGCACGCTCAGCGAATTGCTGATCGAGCAGCAAATTGATGCTAGCTGCGTTGCCAGTGCTTTTAACGGCAACTTTGTGCCTAAAAGTCAGTACAGCAGCCAGCAGCTGGAAGAAGGCTGCCAGTTAGAAGTTTTATCGCCGATGCAGGGAGGTTGACGTATGTTTTACGATTTCACTCCCCAGTCACGTTTTCTGCTTGGCACCGCGGGCTACCCATCACCGGCGATTCTGCAACAGGCGATTGCCGCTTCTGGCACGGAAATCATCACCGTGAGTTTGCGCCGTGAAGGTGCGGCGGGCGCGGCTTTTCGCGAGCTGCTAACCGGGTTGGATATTCGCGTGCTACCGAATACCGCAGGCTGCCACACGGTGAAAGAGGCGGTGACCACCGCGCAGATGGCGCGCGAACTGTTTAATACCTCGTGGATCAAACTGGAGGTGATCGGCCATGCCGACACGCTCCAACCTGATCCTTTTGCGCTGGTTGAAGCGGCACGCATTCTCTGTGCGGACGGTTTTCAGGTCTTCCCGTACACCACCGAGGATCTGATCGTGGGTGAAAAGCTGCTGGAAGCGGGTTGCGAACTGCTAATGCCGTGGGGCGCGCCGATCGGTTCCGGGCAGGGGCTGCGCAACATTGAAGGACTACGCGCGATGCGGGCATGGTTCAGCGACATCCCGTTGATAATTGATGCAGGCATCGGTGCGCCATCACAGGCCGCACAGGCGATGGAGATGGGCTTCGATGGCATCCTGCTCAACACCGCTGTGGCCAAGGCGGGTGATCCCATTGCGATGGCGAACGGTTTCCGTCTGGCGATTGAAGCGGGGCAGGCCGCGCGTAGCGCTGGTTTGATGGAAAAACGGGATATGGCGGCAGTTTCAACACCGATCTTCGGTCTGGCGAGTTTGAGTTAAGGAGCCATCATGGAGCGCTATCAACGGCAGATGATGCTGCCGGAAATCGGTGTCGAAGGTCAGCAAAAATTGGCGGCTGCTCGGGTATGCGTGGTGGGCGCCGGCGGATTGGGCGCTACGTTACTGCCGCAGCTGGTTGGCGCAGGCGTCGGTTTTATCCGCCTGTGTGACGACGATGAAGTGGCCTTGCACAATCTTCATCGCCAGACGTTGTTTACGATGCAGGACATTGGTCACGGCAAGGCAGCGTGCGCGCAACAGGCGCTGTTGCAACGTAATCCCGATGTGAAGATAGAGGTCGTGCCACGCGCTATTGGCGCCAGCGATCTGCCGCACCTGCTGACGGATATCGATCTGGTGATTGATGCCGCTGATAACTTCGCGGTGACCTATCAACTCTCTGACGCCTGTCTGACAACGCAGATTCCTTTGATCAGTGCATCAGTATTAGGTCGTCAGGGCTACGTCGGTGGCTTCTGCGGCAGCGCGCCGAGCTATCGGGCGCTGTTTCCCCGCTTACCCGCCTCCGCAGCCAACTGCAACACCGCAGGCGTGATGGGACCGGCGGTGGCGGCTTTGGGTGCAATGCAGGCTCAGATGGCACTGAGCGTACTGCTGGATCTGCGACCTTCACCGCTCGGCAGCGTCATCAACTGTGACTTCATCAACTGGCATGTGCGCGCATTTCGTTTTGACGGTGCAGAAGAGCCAGAAAACAGCGTGCCCTTTATCGATGAGCAACTGCTGACGAAAGAGGATTGCATTGTCGAGTTGCGCAGTGTGGAAGAAGCCCCCGTCAGCGTGGCACACAACGTCCAACGCATTCTGCCGCAGGCCATAGCCGAATGGCAGCCGCCACAGGATCGACGCATTGTACTGGTCTGTGCCAGCGGAATACGTGCGGCACAGGCGGCTTCTGATTTGGAAGCGCGAGGGTTTACCCGTCTGGCGATGTTGGCGGCAAGGCGACCATGAATTCAATCGGATTTAATGACATCACCTTTAGCTGGGGTGAACAGGCGCTGTGCCAGCAACTCAATCTGCAACTGCGCAGCGGTAAAACCACGGTGCTGTTGGGGCGCAGCGGCATTGGGAAAAGCACCTTATTGCGGCTGGTGGCGGGTTTGTTACAGCCGCAACAGGGCGATATCAGCGGCTTACCGGGCAAGGTGGCGTGGATGGGGCAACAGGATCTGTTGTATCCGTGGCTGACGGTGCTGGAAAACGTGATGCTTTCCGCACGGCTCAACGGTGAAAAACCGGACCGCGCGCGTGCGTTGGCGCTGCTTGAGCAGGTGAAGCTGAGTGAGGTGGCGCAAGCCGCACCGGATAAGCTTTCAGGCGGGATGCGGCAGCGTGTCGCACTGGCGCGTACACTGTATGCCCAACGCGAAGTGGTGCTGATGGATGAGCCCTTCGCCACGCTGGATGTGATGACCAAACTCAGCCTGCAAACCCTGACCGCCACGCTGCTCAAGGACAAAACGGTACTGCTGGTTACGCACGATCCGCTCGAAGCCTGCCGAATGGCCGATGACATCGTGCTGTTGCATGGCCAGCCGTTAGCGGTTGAAAGCTGGTCGGTGCCTGCGGGTGATGCTCCCCGATCCCTTGATGACCCTCGCCTGTTACAGGCGCAGGGCGAACTCTTTTCCCGACTGAATCAAGATGAAAAAACTGTTTAGCGCGATCTATCTGATCGCGGTGCTGCTGTGTGGCTGGCTGCTGGCGCGGCACCATGGCGTGCCTGACTTTTTGCTGCCTTCGCCGCTGGCGGTGTTGGAGGCATTATGGCTGCATCGCCAGCTGCTGGCACATCACGCGTTGTTTACCCTGGCAGAGATTGTGCTGGCGCTGCTGCTTGGCGTTGGGACGGGCGTGATGCTGGCGGTTCTGATGGCGGGCAGCCAGACTCTGCGTCGCGTGTTGTTTCCGCTCGTGACCGCCAGCCAGGCGATTCCGGTGTTTGCGCTGGCGCCACTGCTGGTGCTGTGGCTGGGATTTGGCATCGCCTCCAAAGTGGTGGTCGCGGCATTAATCGTCTTCTTCCCGCTGTGTCTGTCGCTATTTGATGGCCTGTGCCGTACGCCGTCTGGCTGGCTGGAACTGGCGGGCACCCTGAATCCTTCACGTGCGCGGATTTTCTGGCACGTGCGCTGGCCCGCAGCGCTCCCGCAGTTTTTTTCCGGTTTGCAGATGGCGGTGGTGCTGGCCCCGATTGGGGTGGTGATTGGCGAATGGGTTGGTGCCAGCGAAGGGCTGGGCTATCTGATGATGCAATCCAACGCCCGGCTTGAAACGGCCACCAGCTTTGCTGCTTTGTTGCTGTTATTGATGCTGGCGCTGCTGCTCTCCGGCGGCGTCGCGATGCTGCGTAAAAAATTTCTCTGGCACTCAACATAAGGACGTCCCTTGAACACCCTACGTAACGCGATTACCGCTTTGCTGCTGCTGGCGACCACCAGCGCGCACGCCGAACAAAAAGTTCGCCTGCTGCTCGACTGGTTTGTGAACCCCAACCATGCAGCCATTTTTGCCGCGCAGTACAGCGGCGCTTTCAAGAAAGAAGGGCTGGATGTCGAGATGATCGCCCCGGCTGATTCGGCATCGGTGCCGCTGCTGCTGGCGGCAGGCAAAGCCGATCTGGCAATCAGCTATCAGCCACAGCTTTACACGCTGGTAGACAAGGATGTTCCGGTGATTCGCGTGGGTACGCTGATTGGACAACCGCTGAATACGCTGACCACCGTGTCCGGCGATATCCATTCGCTCAAGGATTTAGCCGGCAAAACGCTGGGCTATGCGGTGCCAGGATCGGAAGATGTGGCGATCCGCAATATGCTGAAATCGCAGGGAGTGGATGTTAATTCGGTGAAATTGATCAGCCTGAATATGGATTCCACTTCGGCGCTGCTGACGCACAAAATCGATGGCGCGATGACCATTTTCCGCAATTACGAGCTGATCGATCTACAGGATAAGGGCGCGAAGCCCGTCGTGTTTAAACCCGAAGATTACGGTGTGCCCGCTTATGATGAGCTGATTATTCTGGCGAACAACAAGCGCGCGGCGCAGGACAAGCGCATCCCCGCATTTTTACGCGGTCTGGATGCTGGCGTTGTGTGGCTGCGTGCGCATCCGGAAGAAGCCTGGAAGGCGTTTATCAAAAAGTATCCTGAGCTGAACACCAAACTCAATCATCAGGCATGGGAAGCAACGCTGCCGCTGTTTGATGGGCACAGCGCGACTTTTGATAAAGCACGTTATCAGGCGTTTGGTGAATACATGAAAGCCAACGGGCTGATCAAAGATGTGGCGCCGATGACACGTTATTCTTTGGAGCAGTAACCGGTGTGCGGGCTGGCTAATTTGCTGGCCCGCAATACATTTACCCATCACTAATCGCCCCCTTAATAACTCCTCGCCACCAAATCAACTTGCACCATATCGCCATTTTGATAATGATATCCATTCTCAATTATCAAGTGATGGATAACCTGATGCGTTTGCCCGTAATGGCCTTACTGCTTTGCCTCACCTCGCTGTTTAACCCCGTGCTTGCCGCTGAAGACGCAGCCCGCTGGCCACGCACAATACCCACACCGCAGGGGCCGTTCAATTTGCAACAGCCGCCACAGCGCATTGTTTCAACCAGCGTGACATTAAGCGGCACCTTACTGGCGATTAACGCGCCGCTGATTGGGTCGGGCGCCACCAGCCGCAACAGCAGCGTTTCCGACGATCAAGGCTTCTTTACCCAATGGGGGGAGGTCGCCAAAGCCCGTCACGTCAAGCCGCTGTATGTTTCCCAGCCCAACGCAGAAGCGATAGCGGCGGAGGCACCAGACCTGATCGTCATTGCTGCCACGGGTGGAGACTCCGCGCTGAAACTCTACGATCAGCTGAAAACCATCGCGCCTGTGCTGGTGGTTGATTACGGCGATAAGAGCTGGCAGGCGCTGGCGTTGCAGCTGGGTCATATCACTGGCCACGAAGCGGAGGCGAAGCAGGTGATTGCAAAGTTTGACCAACGCGTTGAGTCGCTGCGCAGCAAAATTACCCTGCCGCCGCAGCCCACTTCAGCGATTGTTTATTACGAAGATGGTCGCGGGATGAATGTATGGACGCCGGCTTCGGCGCAGGGAGAGCTACTCAAGGCTCTGGGCTTCACGCTGGCGATGCCGCCTGCCAGTCTGCAGGGCAGTACCAGTATGGGCAAACGCAACGACATCATCCAACTTAACGGCGAGACGATGGCGGATGGCGTTACCGGGAATACGCTGTTGCTATTTGCCGCCGATGATAAAACCGTGCCGCAGGTGGCGAAGAATCCGTTCCTCGCGTATTTACCCGCGGTGCAGCATCACGACATCTTTGCCATGGGTAACGACACTTTCCGCCTCGATTACTATAGCGCCAGCAACATGCTCAGCAGTATTGAGCGGCAGTTCGTGCACTAACAGGTAGCAATATACTCAACAGTATCGAACGACAGTTCGTACACTAAGCGGCAGCTTGCTCAGCGGCTGGAGGTTCATGATGCAGCTGTGCCGTGCGCAAACCGCGTACGGCCAGCGCGATCAGCAGCAGTAAACCTGCAGCCACGCCCCCAAACCACAGCACACTGTTGAGCGCGCTCAGCGCACGTGCCAATGCACCGAGTCCTAATGCACCCAGCGAATCGCCACTCACATCCTGCGCGGTGCCCAGACTGTTGACCCGACCCAGCAGAGCGTCCGGCGTGTGGTGCTGAATCAGGATGAATTGCAGCAGGGACGCGATGGCATTGCTGTAGCCATAAGCCACCAATGCCAGCAACGCCGGGATCAGTTGGCTGTAAAGACCCAGAGAAGCGATGCAGCCAAATGCCACCAACGCACTCACCAGCAACACCAGACCCGGTCGTGACAGCTGTCGCACCCAGCCACTGGTGAACGCGCCGATCATCGCACCGAGCGGCACGGCGGAGTACATTAACCCTAGCGCTGAGGCATCAACCTGCCACACCTGCGCCAGCGCCGGGAAAAGAATGCGCACCGCACCCACCATACTGAGTAGCAAACCCACCAGCACCGCAGCGCCCACCACATTGTGCCGACAGACAAATTGAATGCCGCTGGCGAGCGCGCGCAAAGGGTGTTCAGGCTCTTCCTGTTCAGGTTTCATCGCGGGCAGCCGCACCAGCGGGATCAGCGTCGCCAGCGTGCCGAGGGCGGCGACGGCAAACGCCCAGCCAACACCTGCCGCCACGATAATCATGCCACCCAGCGCCGGAGACAGGATCGCACCCAGCCGCACGGTTAACATGCTTAACGCACCGGCCTCCGCCAGATGCTCGCGTCCCACAATTAACGGAATCACCGCCATCAGCGCCGTCATGCCCAGTGCACCAAAAAAACCATCCCAGAAGGCGAGGAAATAGAGCGCCCACAATGAAGGGGCAGGGCTAAACGCGTTCAGGCTCAGCAGCACAAAACCGATGCCACAGGTGCCACGCGCAAACAGGATCAGTTTGCGGCGATCGTAGCGATCCGCCAGCACCCCGCCGAGCAGCAGGCCAATAAACATGCCGATACCATCGAGCATCACGGCCACGCCAACCTGTAAGGTCGAGCCGGTCATGGCTTGAATCTGAACGGGTACACCCACTGCCAGCATGCCCAGCGCAAACACGGATAGCATGCGAGCGCAGAAGATGGCGCGAAACGCGGCGTTGTTTTTCAGCAGGCTGAAATCAAGAAAAATTGAAGGCTTAGCCATAAATATCCATTGTTAAAAACGAGCTGGGGCGCACATCAGCGCGCCCACATTCATTGGCCGAGGGCCGGGTTATAAGCGAGTCGCGGTCAGCAACCGGTTGATCAGCGGACCCAGCACTTGCAGCGAGGCCGCAGATAAAATGTCAGCGTGCTCACAATCCATCGGCCAGATTTCCAGGTCTGAAACAAACGGTTTCCAGGTCGCAGGCACATCCATGTCGGCAGGCAGGGTTTTCTCTGCCATAAACAACGTGGCTTTACCGGCATAACGCGGCGTACGCGCTTCCGCCAGCCGTGCAACAGCGTCCTTGTAGTTGGCGACGATGGTGCTAAACATCGCGGCTTTCTCAGCACGTAACAGGGGATCGCGCTCATCTTCGGTGGCGGCCATAAATTCGGCCTGTTCCCGTGCCACTTCCTGCTCTGCCTCTTCAGCATCGGGCGTGCGCCAGTCCTGTCCTTCGGCCGGGTAGGTATCCAGCAGACCAAGGAAGGCCACGCTCTCGCCGCTGGCCTGCAGACGCGCCGCAATGCCTTGTGCCAGCGTGCCGCCCAACGAGTAGCCCAACAGGAAGTAAGGCCCCTGTGGCTGGTGTTCGCGAATAGCGGCCAGATGGCGATCGCACATGGCTTCTACGCTGGCACAGGCTGCGATAACGCCCACCGGGCGCGGTGATTGCAGCCCCACAATCGGGAAATCGCCGTCGAGATAGTGCAGCAGCGCGCTGTACTGCCAGGCGAAGCCCGATGCCGGATGGATGCAGAACAGCGTCGGACCCTGGCCGGCACGCAGTGGCAGCAACTCCCCGTTGCCGCTGCTGTCACTGACATCACCCGCCAGCAGTGCCGCCAGTTTCTCCACGCTGCGTGCGGCGATGATCTGCCCGACACTCACTGACTGCGCTATACGGCGGCGTATTTCTGCTGCCAGTCGCATCGCCAGCAGCGAATGACCGCCCAACGCAAAGAAGTCATCGTCGGCATACACCTGCTCACATCCCAGTAGCTGCTGGAACAGTTCTGCCAGCATCTGCTCGTGAGGCGTTTCCGGCAGACGGCCAGCCTGCGCGCTGCGTTGCGGCATCGGCAGTGCTTTACGATCCAATTTGCCGTTGGCACTGAGGGGCAAATCGTCCAGCAGCAAATAGCTCACCGGCTGCATGTGGGCGGGCAGGCGAGTGCTCAACTGCTGTTTTACCTGTTCGATGTCCAGTGCCACGCCAGGCTGAGCCACCAGCCAGCCGAGCAGCTGGCGATTATCGACACCCGCCGTCGCCTGTTGTGTCAAATTGCGTGCAGCCACGACTGCCTGCGCCACGCCCGGCAGTGCCACCAGCGCCTGCTCAATTTCACCCGGTTCGATACGTTGTCCACGCATCTTCAGCTGGTCGTCGCTGCGCCCGAGATACTCCACGGCGCCATCCTCGCGCCAGCAGGCGATATCACCGGTGCGGTACATACGTTCGCCATCGGCAAACGGAGCGGCAATAAAGCGCTGCGCGGTAAGATCGGCACGATGCAGATAGCCATCGGCAAGCTGGATGCCGCTGAGATAAAGATCGCCAGGCACGCCGACCGGCACCGGGCGCAGCAGATTATCGAGGATATGCAGTTGGGTGTTCCACACCGGGCGACCAATCGGCACGCCAGGGCCATTCAGGCCTTCGAGCGCGCTACCGCTGGCGGGTTGCCAGGTCACATCCACGGCCGCTTCGGTGGGTCCGTAAAGATTATGCAGCGGTGCCGCGATCACTTGCTGATAGCTGCGAGCCAGATCGCAGGCTAACGCTTCACCGCTGCAAAATACACGGCGCAGCGAGGCGCAGGCGTGATCGGTTTGCGCACTGACATGCCCGACAAAGGCGGCCAGCATCGACGGAACGAAGTGCAGGGTGGTGACCTGATAATCGTCAATCAACTGCCACAACGCCTGCGGATCGCGATGGGCATCCGGGGGCGCCATCATCAGCTGTGCGCCAGTCATTAACGGCCAGAAGAACTCCCAAACCGAAACATCAAAGCTGCACGGGGTTTTCTGCAACACCACGTCGTCGCTACGCAATGGATAGCTGGCTTGCATCCAGCGCAAGCGGTTAACGATGGCGCGCTGATTGACCACCACGCCTTTTGGCTTGCCGGTCGAACCTGAGGTGTAAAGCACATAAGCCGGTCGCTGCGCGTCGGGTTTAGGCAACGTATGACGCGCCACACTCTGCTCACTGGCAAGGCGATCGAACATCATCAGGGTGCCAAAGTTGGCGAATCGACTTTCCAGCGCCGATTCGGTGATCACCACCCACGGTCGTGCATCGTCCACCATGTACGCCAGACGCTCATCGGGATAACCAATATCCAGCGGCAACCAGGCCGCACCTGCCTGCAAGATGGCGGTAAGGGCAATACTCAGACGAACCGAGCGCGGCAAGGCAACGGCAACGATATCGCCTGGCATCACGCCCGCTTCGATGAGTCGATCGGCCAGCAATGTGGCCTGACGCTGCATCTCGCGGTAGGTGAGTTGATGATCGACGTCGCTCAGCGCCAACGCGTCCGGCGTGCGTGCGGCTTGCTGGGCGATGGCTTGTTGCAGGGTTTCATTCTCCAGCTGCACACCGGTGTTATTGACCCACTCGAGCAGCGATTGCTCGGCGAGGGTTTGTAAACGCCATTGCGTTAACGGCAGATCCGGTGTGGTGACCAGTTGTTGCAACAGCAGCAACAGGCGTTCAGCCAGACGATCGGCATCGATGACGCAGGCGCGATATTCCATCAACAGCGTTAGCTGTTCACCCGGCAGCACCAGCAGCGTCAACGGATAATGGGTGTAGCCACGGTTGTGGATCGCTTCACAGCGTACTCGCGCGTTGGCATCCTGTAACGATGGATTGTCAGGGTAGTTTTCCACCACCAGCAAGGTATCAAACAGGGTGCCTGCACCTGCCAGCTGTTGGATTTCAGCCAGTCCGAGGCAATCCTGTTCAATCAGCTGGATCTGCTGATTTTGATGCGCGGCTAACTGCTCCAGCAGCGGGCGCTGAGTATCAAACCGCACGCGCACCGGCAGCGTATTACTGAACAGACCGACATGTTGATCGATCCCTTCAATCTGGCCGAAACGACCGGAAACCGGCGCGCCAAACACCACGTCCTGCTGACCACTGGCAATCGACAACATCATGCCCCACAGGCCCTGCATCACAGTATTGAGGGTCAATCCGCGAGTGCGGCACAGCGCATAGAGTTCGCGCTCCAGCGTGGCATCCAGGGTAATGCGTTTTTCCTGAACAGCACTGTCGGCGGCATTGGGATAAAGCAACGTGGGCCGCACGTCGTGCAGACATTCCTGCCACTGCTGGCGTGCCTGATGCACATCACGCTGGCTAAGCTGGCGCACGGTGTCGGCATAATGGGTGCGTTGGGCGGCCAGCGGCTGTTGACGCAACGCGCTAAGTAAATCGTTTAAAATCACCGGCGTTGACCAGCCATCCACCACCAGATGATGCGCATTCAGCAGCAGCGTCCAGCGTGCTTCAGGCTGATGAGGGATCAGCGTGGCCTGCAACATCACCGGTTGCTGGAACAGATCCTGTGACAGCGCCTGGTGTTCAGCGGCGTCCATATCCCCGGCTTCCAGCACCTGCAGCGGCCAATGCAGATCGCCTTCCGGCAGCAACTGCAAGGGTTGCAGACTGAGTTCGCTGTCAAATCGGGCGGCGAGCTGCGGATGGCGCTGCAACACCTGGTTGAGCGCCTGCTGCACGGATGCTACCGACACATCACCGCTGAGAGTTAATCGCGTCAGTGAGTTATAGCTGCCTTGCGCGCCACTGGTCTGTGCGTGGAACAGTAATCCTTTCTGCAACGGCAGCAGCGGCAAGACGTGGCTAAAGCCCCCGTGACGTGCGCGCAAGAGTTGCAGCAGCGCATCATCCACACCTTCAAGATTGATTTCCGCAGCGACCAGCGTGTTAGCGGCCTGCTGTGGCTGTTGCTCTGCGAAGTGGCAAAGCTGTTGTGCACCCAGCGCGATAGCCTGATGCAGTTGCTGAATCTGATCGGCATGCAAGACGCCCTCCGCCCAGCTCCAGTTCAGCGCCAGCTGCTGGTCATCAACAAATACGTTGAGTTCCAGTGCGTGCTGTAACGGCATAGCATCGTCCTGAATCACCGCAAAAGTGTCGCGGAACTGCTGCGCGGTGCGCTGAGGCTGCCAGTGACCAGCGGATTGAGTGAAGCGGCCGAGATAATTGAACAGCATCTGTGGCGCATGGTTGGCGGCCAGTTTCGCCAGCGTGATGCCACGGTGGGCATCCAGCCAGCGCAGTTGGCCATAACCGATGCCGCGATCCGGCACGGCACGCAGCGCGGATTTCACCGCGCGCACGCTGTCATTGAGGTCGGCCGAAGCAGGCAGGGCGAGCAGCAGAGGAAACTCCGCTGTCAGCCAGCCTACCGTTCGCGCCAGATCCTGATGATCGTGCAACTCGGCACGGCCGTGTGACTCCAGCGTCACGCGTTGTAACGCACTGCCGTTCATGCTGCGCAGCGCCAGTGAGAGCAGAGTCAGCAGTAACTCTTCGCTGGTGGCGCGGAACTGCTGCGGCAGGGTATGCATTAAGGCGGTGCTGGTGGGCGCATCCAGCAGAGTGCGCTGATGCAAGGCGCGTTCATGACCGTTTAAGGCACGCTCACCCAGTGCAGGCAACGGTTGCTCCAGCATGCGTTGCCAGAACGGCATTTCGCTGGCGCGTGAGGCCAGGTTGGCTAGCAGCGTAGCGGACCAGTCATGCAGCGAGGTCTCTTCAGCGGGTAAGGTGATCGGCGTGCCGCTCAGCAGTGCATCACCGGCCTGTTGCAGTTCATCCAGCAATACGCGCCATGACACGCCATCCACCACCAGATGGTGCAACGTTAATACCAATCCGCAGCTTGCACCTTGTGTCTGAAGCAGGGTCGCCTGTAGCAATGATCCTGTCGCCGGATCGAGGCGTGCTGCATCGTCACGGAAGACCTGATCGGCGGCCTGGTCACGGGCTGTCACTTCGATAACGCGACAACGCTCAGGGCGCGCAGAGAGCGGTTCGCCCACCACTAACTGATTATCACGTGTGAAGGCGTTGAGGGCTGGATGGGTGCTGGCAAGCTGTTCAATCAGCTGTTCCAGCTGCGCGAGTTGCAGCTCTGGCGGCACGGACAGCAGCACGCCGTGGGCGAAGCGGGCATTGATGCCTGCTTGCGCGTTGAACCAGTGCAGAATCGGCAATCCGCCAATCGCCCCCTGTTGTGACACACGAGCATGTTGCGAGTGCTGTGCCAGCGGGGCTAAATCTTGTGCCATGCGTGCGGCGGTACGTTCGGCAAAAATGTCTCGCGGGCGCAGCATATACCCTGCGCGGCGAGCGGCGGTGCTGAGGCCCATCGCCGAAATGCTGTCTCCACCGAGTGAGAAGAAGTCATCCTCCGCGCCGACGCTCTCCAATCCGAGCAGGCTGGCCATCGCCTGGCAAATCAACGTTTCCTGCGGGGTGCGCGCAGCGCGGCTTTGCTGTTGCTGGGCCTGCTGTGGTTTCGGCAATGCCTGGCGGTCGATTTTGCCATTCACATTCAGTGGTAGATCATCCAGCACCATCAGCACGGCTGGCAGCATATAGTCCGGCAACTGGGTACCCAGCTGTGCCAGCAAGCGGGTGCTGAGTTGCGGATCGGCGCGCAGGGCATCATCCTGTACCGAGCAGTAGCCAATCAGACGGTGAGTGGCACCCATCACTTCGGCAATCACCACTGCGGTACTCACTTCGGGCAGTGCCACCAGTGCGTTTTCAATTTCACCCAGTTCGACGCGGAACCCGCGCACTTTGATCTGGTGATCCACCCGCCCGATAAACGCCAGTTGACCATCCTGACGCCAGCGCATCACATCACCGCTGCGGTACATCACCTCGCCTTCACGGAAGGGGTTAGCGACAAAGCGGGCGGCAGTCAGATCCGGGCGGCGCAGATATCCGCGCGCGATGCCCGTTCCGGAAATATAGAGTTCGCCGGTGCAGCCAATCGGTACCGGCCGCAGTTGGCTGTCGAGCAGATAAACCTGGCTGTTGCCCACCGGACGACCAATTACCGGCTGCGGTGAAGCCAGCACGCTGGCACCGAGGGTATCTATGGTGTACTCAGACGGGCCGTAATAGTTGTGGATTTCCATCTGCTGCTGTTGCTGCATCAGTTTCCACAACGTCGGCGTGGCGGCTTCACCGCCGATCATGACAAAAGCAGGGCGGTGGTTTTCCGCTTCCAGTAATCCGCTGTCGATCATTTGGGAGAAGAACGACGGCGTGATGTCCAGCAGATCGACCGGCACCGCGTTCATCTGCTGAATCAAACCCCAGGCATCGCGGCGCAGTTCTTCGTCGAAGATATTCAGCTCGCAGCCCATCAGCATGCAGAACAGCGGCTCCCACGAAGAGTCGAATGAGAACGACGCGGTATGGCCGGCGCGCATCCGGCGTGGGTTGCTGGCGTGGAAGCGGTCAATCGCCGGTCCAAACAGATGTTCGCGATGTGACAAGAACAGATTCAGCAATCCCTGATGTGTGCTCATCACGCCTTTTGGCCGGCCGGTTGAACCGGAGGTGTAGATCATATAAGCGAGATCGACACCGCACAACGCGGTGTGCGGCACACTCGACGGCTGTGCCGCCAGTTCATTCTCCAGCTGATCGATGCACAGCGCGGGAAGTGTCGGCATCTGCGCCAGTGTCGCGGAGTGGGTCAGCAATAATGCGGGTTGAGCATCGTCGCACATCAGTGCCAGACGTTCGCGTGGATAATCGAGATCCAGCGGCATGTAAGCCGCGCCGCTCGCCAGTACGCCAAAGATCGCAACCAGCGAATCCACCGAGCGCGGAATGCCAATCGCCACTACGTCGTCCGCTCGCAAGCCACGCGCAATCAGTACATGCGCCAGTTGCATGGCGCGATCGGTGAGTTGGCGGTAGGTCAGCGACTGTGCGCCACAGACGACCGCCGTCTGGTCAGCGCTTTGCGCCGTGCGTTGCAGCAGCATATCCACGATGGTGGTCGCGCCCGCAGGCAGGGTGAATTCCGGGCCAGTGGACCAGCGCTGCAAATCAGCCTGTTCGTCTGGGGCAATGATCGACAGCGTATCCAGGCTGATTTGTGGTTGCGCGGCGAACTGCGTGAGCAGATGACGAATGCGATTGGCGTGACGCTGTAACATTTGCGTGTCGTAGCGCCCAGGGTTTGCCACCAACGTTAACTGTAAAGCCCCCTCGCGGAAGCCCACTTCAAACTCGATATCGTCTACCGGTCCCATGGCCAGAGTATGAGTTGCCGACGGAATGCCATCGAAGTGCAGTTCATCATGATAGACCTTGACGTTGATCACCGGTCCGTAAAGCTGTTGGTTGCTGCCGACCAAACCCAGATCGCGACGGAGTTGCTCTGCTTCATAGCGCTGGTGGCGGCGTGCTTTACGGATTTCCGCCTGCACCTGCTGCACCAGCGTGGCTAAATCGCTCTGATGAGGAATGTCGAAGATCAGCGGCAGGACGTTGACCACGGGACCCAACGCCGTCAGCGCCGCTGAACCCATACGGCGCATAAAGGGAAAGCCAATCGACAAGCGCGGGCTGTCGCTGATGCGCGCCAGATAAGCCAGCAGCAGGGCACTGACGATATCGCCTTCGCTGCAATCCTGGAATGCAGCGTGCTGACGCAACGTTGCCAACTCTGGCAGCGCGACGTGGCAGCTGATGGGACGATCGCCAGCATCCAGTACGCTTTCACAGGAGAGGGTTAAGGTTTCAGGCAGTTCAGCTGCATAGGTTTGCCAGTGGCTGGCGGAGCGGGCAAAAGCCGTTGATGCCTGCCACTGCTGATATTCATCAATCACTTCACTAAATGGCGTGAAGGGTGAAGGTGAGGGTTCTTCGCCACGGCACAGTTCGGCATAGATGGCCGCTACACGCTGCGTCAGCGCCTCGAAGCTGAATCCATCAACCAGCAGATGGTGATAGCGCTGATACCACCACCAGCTGCCATCACCCACGCGCATCAATAGGTGGCGATAGAGCGGTTTATCGCCGTCAGCCGCCAGGTCGGCACGCAGATCGGCCTGCATGAGTTTATGTGCCTGACCGGTGGCGTCCGCGCGCTGGCTGAAGTCGTGCCACTCCGGCAGCACCAGAGCCTGCGCATCAAACCACTGCGCGGGATCACCGTTTTCATCGAGGCCAAAGCGTGCCTGCACGGTGTCGGCTTCTGCCATCGTCTGGCGGATGGCGCTGTCCAACGCCGCGCGGTTAATGTCGCCGTGCAGCACGCTGTAGTGCGCCACGGTAAATTGATTGCGCTGCTGCGCAATAGCGTCCGCGATCCAGATGCCGGGCTGAGCCGCCACCAAAGGATACGCAGGTGAATGCGTGATTATCGATGCCAAAGGAATGTTCCCGTCTAAAAAATCAAAAAAAGGAAAAGTTAAAAAACGAAAAATTAATGTGCGCTGGACGACGTCTGTTGCGTCGCTGGTCGCATGTCTTGCCAGTGGGTTTCGATGTACTCAATCGCTGCGGCACGTGGTAGCGGACCCGCCACGTTTTGCCAGCCCGCGGGCACCTGGGCAAATGCCGGCCACAGGCTGTACTGCTGGCGCGCATTGATCAGCACCAGAAAATCGAGCGCATCGTTATCAAACGGATTCTGTTGTTCAGACATGGTGGTTACCTTTTGAGGTTGTGTCAGAGAGAAGATCGGCCAGCAACCAGCGGCAGCCGTCGATCAAGCCACCGCGCCAGCACAGTGCGTCGTGCCCTCCGGCGTAGCAGCGGAAAAAGAGTTCATGGCCTGCGGCTTCCAGCGCGGGACGTATTTGCTGGTTAACGAACAGCATGTCCTGCTCACGATCGCCGACTTCCTGGAAAATCTTCAGTTGTCCAGCGGGCAGCGCGTTGTTCTGCAAACGCTGCAACAGCAGACCCGGCGCGTGCTGTTCACGGTTGGCGTAATCTCGGATGTATTGCAGGTGCGGCCACCAGAACGAGCCCGATTGCGTGAGGATGCGGCCAAATCGCTGCGGCCAATGCAGACCGGCGTAGAGCGCCGCGAGGCCTCCGTAGCTTTGACCCGCCACCAGCGTGCGGCTGCCATCGCTGCTGAACGCCGCATGCTGGCGTGCGAGCGGCAACAGTTCTTGTTGCACCGCCAGCCAGAAGGTTTCGTTGCAGGGCAGTTCAACTTCGCGATGCTGGCTGTCGATCACGTCGATAAATAACCAGCAGGCAGGCGGCAACTCACCCGTATCAGTAACCTGATCGAGGGCGCTAAAAATCGGCTGTCCGTACACCCAGTTTTGCCCATCGAGCAAAATTGCCAGCGGGCGCTGGTCCGGTTGTGCGGTCTTTCCGGTGGTGTAAAGCCAGACGTGACGCGTGACGTTGAGCAGATCGCTATGCCACTGCAAGGTTTGCAGGCCATCCGGCCAGGTGTCGGCCAATCCGGCATCCAGCGGTTGCCAGGCGGATTGATCCGGCGCGTCGGGCATATGCGCATTACTCAACGCAAAACGGCGGCTACTCAGAAACGGGGGTGAAGGATTCAGCGTATCGGGGATCGCCAGCGGCATCAGCGATATCCACCACTTGCGTTGGAGTACCCGACAGGATTCGTCGTTGCCGCAGAACAGCGGGGGCAAATGCTCAGCGGTTACCGGGATCAGACTGTAGCTGCCGCGCCAGTCAGATTCGATAGGCGTCGACCAATGCCAGACATCGCTATGACCGACGCGAACAAGGGATTCAGGCGCCTGGCTGTGATGATCGGTGACGCCGTTTATATCGATATAGACCTTTTTGGTAGACGATAGCTCGGAACGGCCTTCCGGATCGCGCCAGAAAAAGTGCATACGGGTTTCGCCGCCTGCCTGGTGCTCAATCACCGGCGTACCCACGGATTGAAGCCGCTCCCACCAGCGGTGACTGCCTAAATCATCAAGCTGTAACCATTGAGTGACGGTTCCGGCTGGCAACTTGTTGTGCGTCATTTGCTCTGCATCACTGAGAAACATCCTGCAATCTCTCTCCACATTTTCTTCAAAGACTTTACATTAACAAACGTAATGCAAATGCTATTGATAACGATTTACATTTGCAATATTATTTTTGCGCCGAATAAATCCCCTATTTTTCAGATGATTATTCTGGGATGTGCGTTGAAGGGGAATTCAGGACCGTGTTTTATCAGAGGAAGTTATATTTCAATCCGTTACAGCTTTCGCCGTTGGGTGAAGGGGAATGGACGGATTATTTCATCGACAAGGCAGTTTGAAATAGAGATGGCAACTATGTCCGTTAAAGCAAAAAATTTAGCAATACCTGCTGTGGCACTTCCGTTCAGATTCTCCCGTCTTCACCTGTCACTGGCCTCAATCCTGCTGGTGGCGCCTGCCGCCTTCAGCGTCGCGGCGGAAGAGACCCTCACCGTGAATGCAGATACGCGTGAAAGTGTGACCTCTCCGCTGCAAGGTTATGTGGCGAAAGAGAGTGCCGCTGGCACTAAAACTTCAACCCCACTGCGTAAAACCCCGCAATCGATTTCGGTGATTACGCGTGAGCAGATGGACGATCAGGCGGCACCTTCGGTGGCGGATGCATTGAGTTACACCAGCGGCGTATTGACCAACTACCGTGGTAACTCGAATCGTAACGATGAGATCATCGCACGTGGTTTCCGCTATGCACCGAAATTCCTTGATGGCTTGAGCTACGGCCTGTCAGGACAGCAGGGTGCGGCAGGGCAGATCGACCCGTGGTTGCTGGAACGTGTGGAGATGATTCATGGCCCGGCATCGGTGTTGTATGGCCAGGTGAACCCTGGCGGCATCATCGCGATGACCAGCAAACGCCCGACTGCGCAGAGCATTCATAAAGTTCAGCTCAGCACGGGTAATCAGCATCTGGGCGAGGCTGCGTTTGATTTCGGCGGCAAACTGAATGACGACAACACGCTGTTTTATCGTCTTAACGGTATCGCCAGCACCAAACATGAGTTCGTGAACGATAACAAACAGCAGCGCATGGCGATTGCCCCCGCGCTGACGTGGCTGCCAAACGCGGACACCAGTTTCACCTTGCTGACGATGTATCAGAACGAGCCAAAGGCCGGATACCGTAACTTCCTGCCTGCCAACGGCACGCTGTTTAACACCAGCGCGGGCTACATTCCTTACGATTTCAATGTCAGCGATCCGAGCTTTAACGAAGCGAAACGCGAGCAGACTTCTGTTGGCTACATCTTCGAGCATAACTTTAACGACAACATCAGCTTCACGCAGAATATGCGTTACAGCAACATGGATGAGTCGTACAAATATCTGGTCTATACCTTCGATGTGGATGGCAGTGACCATCAGATCAACCGTCGTCCACAGCATGACAAAATCAAGTCCAAAGAACTGGGCATTGATAACCAGGTTAAAGCGACGTTCGATACCGGCAACGTTGCGCATACCGTGCTGGGCGGGCTGGATTACAAATGGAGCGATGTCGACAACAAACTGTGGCGCGACAGCGGTGACCAGTACATTCTCGACTGGGCGAATCCGACCAGCGTGACAATCAATGAGAGCGATCTGGCATTGAACACCAGCACGCGCAAAAAGCTCGATCAGGTTGGCGTGTATCTGCAGGACCAGCTGGAATGGAATCAATGGAATCTGCTGCTGTCCGGTCGCCAGGACTGGTCAGAAGTCCGCTCGCAGGACCGCATTGAGAACAGCACCACCCAGCAGAATGATAGCAAGTTCACCGGCCGTGCTGGCCTGCTGTATGCTTTCGATAATGGCTTGTCGCCATATATCAGCTACAGCACCTCGTTCGAACCGAATCTGAGCACCGGTGCACCGGGTAGCGATCCCTTCGCACCGACGACGGGCGAGCAGACCGAAATCGGTATCAAGTATCAGCCTGTGGGTTGGGATGCGGTGTTTACCGTTTCCGCGTTTGATATCACGCAGAAAAACATCACCACTTACAACAGCGAACTGGGCTACAACGAGCAGATTGGTAAGGTGAAGTCCAAAGGCATTGAGACAGAAGCGCACGCGCAGATCACCCCGGAGATTAAGGTGATGGCGGCGTATACCTTTACCGATGCGGAAACCAAAGAGAGCAACACCGCGGCACAGGTCGGCAAAACACCTGCCAGTATTCCGCGCCATGCTGCTTCGGCCTGGGGCAGCTACAGCTTCCTGGACGGTGTGCTGAACGGTCTGACGCTCGGCAGCGGTGTGCGTTATACCGGCACGGCCTGGGCGGATTCCACCGGTCAGGACAAGGTTCCGCATTACACGCTGTATGACGTGATGGCGAAGTATGAGCTGGGCGAAGCGGCTAACTCACTGCGTGGCACCACGCTGCAGCTGAACGTGAACAATGTGGCCGATAAGCACTATGTTGCATCCTGTAGCAACACCAGCGCGTGCTTCTACGGCAGCGGTCGTTCGATTGTGGCGTCTGTGAGCTACAGCTGGTAATCAACCTAAGGCAGGGCGTCCTTCCGGGCGCCCTCAATTTACCCATTTGCATTCCGTGCTGCTTTCCCCTGGATGAAACACATCGAGACAGGTTTTCGGAAAATACTGGATTTGTGTGACTGTCATCACTCCGCGAGGCACGCTAAAATAATTGCTTCTCATTTAGCAAAAGGTTTTTCGTCACGATGTTTTCGCGTTTCACTCTGGCCGCTTTGACGGCCGCACTCATGCTTACCGGTTGTGCACGCCACGCCGCAGATAGCAACGCTACCGCGCAAGCTGACGCTCCAGCTGCTGCCCCCATCGAGAATGACAACATTCCTTCCCAGTTTGATAGCGGGCCGACCGTGATCAACGTTTCCCATCTGATCACGCGTACCGATGACGGGTCTTCCGTTTACGTGACGGTAGATGGTCAGGAAGCCGGGCTGCTGCAAAAAGGCGAGAATAAAGAGATCCGCGTGAGTGAAGGTAAACACCAGGTCGGTGGTTACGTGCAGACGCTGTTCGGTTTTGGCAAGGTGACCATTGCGTCGGTGGATGTGACCACCGACACTAAAGGCCCGAAGAACGTGGTCTATTCGGTGACACGTCAGAAGCCGACCTTTAGCGAAACCCAGGCCGCTGCGCCGAACAACTCCTGATGAGTTGCAAGCGGTGCTGCGCTTGCCAGCACCGCTTCCGGTTAACTCCGGCTAAAAACCAGTTTCAAACCCGCAACGGCGAAGCAGCACGCCAGCAGCGCATCCAGCCCACGGCGGATACGACGATAAAATGCTGCCATGACCGCAGTGGAGAACAGCAGGGCATAGCCGCAAAACACCAGCACGCAGATCGTGGCACAACCGGCGATAATCATCGGTAAAGTTGAAGCTGCTGCATCCGGTTTCAGTGCCACCGACATGATCGCCACCCAGGTAAGAATCGCCTTGGGATTGCCGACGTGCATCAAAATACCCTGACGAAACAGCCTGACAAAAGCGACTTTGTCGCCGCTGGCGCTGAATTCATTCGCATCAGGACGACGTAATGCCGATTTACCCGCCTTATAGGCCAGCCACAGCAGATATAAGCCACCGCCGATTTTCAGCACAATCAATAGCTGAGCAAAGGTTGCCAGCACGGTCAACACGCCGCAGGCTGCCAGCAGCGCCCACATCATCGAACAGCTGATCACACCACTTGCCAGCGCCAGTGCGGCACCGCGTCCTTTCTTCATCGCCGTGCCCATGATCGCCATATTGCTCGGGCCTGGGCTGGCGGTGGCAACAAAATAGGTGGTGTAGATCAAAATCAATTCGTGTGAAAGCGCCATATTGTCCTCTGCGATGAGATTGTCCTGCTTTTGTTATATCGCCTGCATCGCAGAATGACTACTGCTGATTCTGTATTAAAAAGGGATCGCTTTGGCGTAGCTGCGACTTTTCACTTTATAAAGCGTGAAAACAATCGAAAGCGTGGCTATCACTACCAGAATTAATCCGGGGCCAATCAGCGATCCGAAGCCTAAAGCATTGAAGATTAGCAGGCCGACAATGCCACCGGTCAGGAAGGAGAAAATGGTCACCAGATGGGTGTTCAGTTGCTGCTTAAAGGCACGAATATTTTTCGAGGGATCGCGGCGCAATAATGCGACAAATACCGAACCCATAGAGATACCTGCATCGGTTAGGGTGCCGGTAATATGGGTGGATCGTACGCGACCGTTCGAAAGTTGCGTCGAGGTAGAATTGTGCACACCCATCAAAAAGGCCAATAGCAGCAATATTTCGCCGTTATTATTTGATGAGAAATAATAGATCTCGAACAGCGACGTCAATATTAATAGCACGCCTTCAACCAGTAAAATGCAGCTAAATATGGTGCGCAGCCCATTAATCACGCCAAGCACCACCGAAATCCTCGCCACCACCGCGCCGGTGACAAAGGCGCCAATCATGGCGATGAAGACTTTCAGATTACGAATATCCATCTCGTTCAAATCGCTGGAGATTTGTGCAATGTTGCCGGACATATGCGAGGGGAAAAAGCCGAAGGCAGCTAGCGCCATGGCGTTCAATAATCCCGCTGATGTGGCCAGGCACAGGGCGAGATTACGATCTTCAACGTGTGTTCTGGTGCGCTTCAGTTTTATCAGCATAATTCACCCTTGCTCATTGAGAGTATTGTGATAACGCAATGCGTCAAATCCAGTGTTCGCCAGTGAATAAGTGAAGCACAAAAATCTTAAGAGGATCTTAATTACTTTTAGATATAGAAAAATCCTATTATGGGTGTAAAGATATCTAAGGAAGATTGCCAGTTTCGTTATCTCTGTTTACTTTCGCCTGATGCATTTAATTTCAGGGAAATATCGAAATGACCAATCCTGGTGCTCAACCTGAGCAGCGGCGCGCGCTCCTACTGGTCAATCGTCGGGCACGCCGTGGTGCACAGTGGGCGGATCTGGCACATCAACTATTATCGGCAGCAGGCTATTCCCTGATTACACCGCACGAAGAGGATGAACGCAGTTACGGTGAATTGATTCTGGCGCATCAGCATCAAGTGGATGTGGTGATAGTCGGCGGCGGCGATGGCACGCTGAATGCGGCAGCACCAGGACTGATGCAATCCCGCTTGCCGCTGGGCATTTTGCCGCTCGGCACGGCCAATGACTTTGCCCGTACCTTGGGCATTCCTTTCAATCTGGAGGCAGCGATCAACATCATCGTCGCAGGACACACGCGGCGTATCGATCTGGGTGAAGTCAACGGCCATCTGTTTTTGAACGTGTCCAGCGTAGGATTCTCCGCCAGCCTGGCACGCAATCTCACCGCAGCAGCCAAGAAAAAGTGGGGCACAGCGGGTTATGCTTTGGCTGCATTGCGCCTGCTGCGGCAAAGCCGTCCGTTTAGCGCCATGCTGCATTATGCTGGCCAGCATGAAGCCATTAAAACGGTGCAATTTTCAGTTGGCAATGGCCGCTTTTACGGCGGTGGGATGACGATAGAGAAGGACGCGGCACCCGATGATGGTCGTCTGGATGCTTATAGCCTGGAAGTGCGTCACTGGTGGCAAATTCTGGCGCTCTTTCCCTCTCTGCGTCGTGGTACGCATGGTCGCTGGGGCAGCGTGCGTACGTTGAGCGGCACCCAATTTAGCCTGCATACCCGGCGTCCGCATGACATTAATGCTGATGGGGAAATTATTGGTCGCACACCTGCACATTATCGTTTAATCAAAGGTGCCATTGCGGTATTAGCACCCGATAAAACTTAATGGCTCACTATTTTGGAACGTTAATATCGGCTGATGGGAGTGTGCCACTATTCTGAATATCTTGATCTCATTTCATTTAAGTTAATAATGATTTTGTAAAGCTGTTCCTGTTTGCGCGTCTGACAACCTGATGATTATCCGAGGGGTAATTAAATAACCTTAAGATAAATCATCGGGTGTACAGTTCCATTTCTTGTGTCATGGACATGAAATTACAGAGATTTCATCGATTGCTGAGTCTTTTCACAATCTTTACATTATCCTGAAAACCTCTTTCACGGATCATTCCCATGACTTTCCGCTCTGACATTAACGGGCTGCGTGCCTATGCGGTGATGTTAGTCCTCCTCTATCACTTTGGTTTTACCCATGTGAGCGGGGGATTCCTCGGCGTTGATGTGTTCTTTGTTATTTCTGGCTATTTAATGACGAGTATTATTCTGTCACGACTTAAAAATCATAAATTTTCACTGATGGCATTTTACGCGGCGCGCTGTAGACGCATTATCCCGCCATTAATGGTGCTGTGCGCAATGTTAATGCTGATGGGTTATTTTTTGATGCCGCCCGCGGAGTATCAGCGCATGGCGGAGCACGCGATCTCCAGCCTTAGTTTTATCTCTAATGTAGTCTATTTCAAACAGGGCGGTTATTTTGATACCGGTTCGGTGTATAAATGGCTGCTGCATACCTGGTCATTAAGCGTTGAGTGGCAGTTTTATTTATTATTACCTCTGGCGTTAATGTTTACCGCACGTTTCCTGCGCCAGCAATTTGCCTGGGCGATGGGCATCGCTGCGCTGTTGTCGTTTGGATTAGTACTGGCGATGGTCGCCACTGATTATCATCTCACCGCCACTTATTATTTGTTGCCCACCCGCGCGTGGGAGATGCTGGTTGGCGGATTAGTGTATCTGGCACCTAAAACCCGACTGAGCGGGCAGGGTTGGGTTCCGCCAGTCAGTATTTTGTCACTGATATTATGTGCGTTAATGTTTGATGAAAACATCGCCTGGCCCGGTATTATGGCGCTGTTACCCGTCTTATTCACCGCGCTAATTCTTCTCGCGGCGGTGCAGAACAGTCGGTGGTTAAATCATCGCTTCGTGCAGCACATCGGCAAAACGTCTTACTCGATCTATTTATGGCATTGGCCCTTGTGGGTGTTCTGGCATCTGGCGGACTGGCCGGTCACGTTTGTCAGCCAGCTGGTGCTGATCCTGCTGTCACTGGCTGCTGGTTGGGCTTCTTACGTCTGGGTTGAGAACAGGCAAAGCTGGTTCAGCCGGAAAACCTATATCGCGCTAGGACAGGCTGCTGTGGTGATGTTATTCGGGGTGACGATCGTAGCGAGGGCGGGAATCCCTTCACGTGCGCCCGCAGTGGTGGCCTCAATCGATCACTATTCGCAGCAACGCTTTGCGCTGGCTAAAAATTGCTTTGTGCTCAGCGGCATCACATCACCGCAGTGCGTGTTTGGCGATGCCAGTCGGGTGAATCTGGTGGTACTGGGTGATAGCCACGCCGCCGCGATGTTGTCCTCGATTGTGGATAGCGCCAGTACGCAGGATGGCGTGGTATTCATCGCACAGTCTGGTTGCCCTTCGGTCCCGGATATTCAACGCAGCGCCAGTCCTGATTGCGGTCGTTTTGTGAAGGCGGCGATGGCTGATATCGAACGCAAATATCCCAAAGCATCGGTATTGATCAT
This sequence comes from Pantoea sp. SM3, assembly GCF_000963995.1. NCBI lineage: Bacteria > Pseudomonadati > Pseudomonadota > Gammaproteobacteria > Enterobacterales > Erwiniaceae > Pantoea > Pantoea sp. SM3. The sequence goes on along the minus strand of NZ_JZRD01000032.1, from coordinate 2,468 downwards.
CAATCGCATGTCGTTTTATTTGCACGGCGAGTATGGCAGCGGCAGCAGCGCACCCACCTACAGTTTCAGGCAGGACGGAAGTTCCATCGCCGCCTATCAACAGCATTTTGGCGCCGCAGTGAAACAACTCGCCAGCCATCACCGAGTCTTTATCATGACGCCGGTGCCGGAATTTGGTTATGACGTCATTTATCGCATGTCACGCGATGCGATGCGTGGCAAAGCACCGGTAATTCAGCAATCTCGTGCCGACTATCAAGCACGTCATCAGGATGCATTGGCGATGCTCAACAATATCGCGGCGCTTTCACCTAATGTCACCTTGCTGGATGCCGCGCAGGGATTATGTGACAGCCGTTTCTGCTACGGAGCGAGGGAGAATGTGCCGCTGTATCGCGACGACAACCACCTTTCGGAAGTGGGAAACAAAAGTTTGAGTGGGGTGTTTGCAGGGATGTGGGGGATGATTGAGGGGAGGTGATGGGTATCGCCCAACGGTCGGTTGCTGCAATTGAAGCGCGTGGCGAAGACCTGAAAATTGCCACTTTAAAGCGTTATGTCGAGGCGCTGGGCGGGCAATTAACGATTGGCGTGAATATGCCTGGCGGCCAGCACGTGGATTTCGCGCTTTAAGCAGTTTCATTGTTTCTGTGCCAGCCAAACCGTTCTACCACCGCAGGTCGCATCTTCAGTCACCTGCTTAACCACGCTGAAACCATTATCCGATAGCCGTTGGCGGAACTCATCTTGAGACAGACTGGCATGATAGAGCGGACGTTCAAGGAAAGTGCCCATCGCCTCACCCTCATCGGGGCCGCTGGTGAACATTAAGCCAGCCCCGACCTGAGCATGCCGAGCAAAGCGTGGAAACATCGCCCGTTGGTGGTCGCGTGTCAGATGGAAGAAGCTGTCCCATGCGATGATGCCATTAAAGGTCTTCTCGAGTGCCAGCGTGCGCATATCGGCAATGTGCCATTGCGCCTGTGGGAACCTTTCCCGACAGCGGGCGATCATCGGCTCGGAAGCATCCACGCCCGTGACTTTGAACTGCTTTTGCAAAAAGTACTGTGCAATCGGAATACCCGCACCACAGCCGACATCCAGAATCTCTCCGCCTGCAGGGATCAACTCGAGAAAACGCGCCAGCCAGTGCTGCTCAATGAAATGCTGAGTACGGTGGTTATCCCAGACTTCGGCACCTTCTCTGTACAGATCAATAATATGTTCAGCTTCTTGCTCGTGATTCATGGCTTGGCTTCATGTAGGGTCGAGGGTTCATCATAAGCGAAACTCAGCATGTTTAAAGATCAGTACGATCCCCTCGTGGTGTTGGATGGGAGATAACAAGAAATTCCACGGGATATCCACTGTCGTTCCTGGCCTGGTGTTTCAACCCTGGGGCGATTTCGAGACCTTGCTGGGCATTAATCTCATGTTTTTCACCTTCCAGTTCCATCGTCAACACGCCTTGCAGAACGAAGAAGAATTGTCTGGACACTGAGTGAAAGTGACGCGTTTCACGCGTGTCAGGAGGCATTTTCTCATGAATAATCAGCATGTCCTGACGATTGACTAAATACCAACCGTCGCAGCTATCACCCCATACATAATGCTCAGCATTCTCTTTAGAAATCATCCCGTTTACCTTTTATGAGGGTATTTTCCAGCTCATGCTTAACAGAACTCAACATTCTGCGTCGGATCAGACCACTCCCCGCTCTGATCGCCAGCCAATAAGCCGCCATCTTACAGTGAGAAGCTTTATCCGGGCAGTGAATGAACGTTTCAGTGATAAGTTCGGATTGGCTGTCATTGATAAGATTGACTTGATAGCGCAGCAACAGCTTAGCAGCACCCGGCCGCGCGGGCTGCTGATACTTTTCAGCGTTAGAAATTTTTTCCAGGCCAAAGTCTGCGCGCCAAAACTCTCCTCTTAACCCATAGCAAAGTTCTAAATCAGACGCGTGAAGAAGCGTGAACGTTTGCAGTCCGAATTCATCATCATGGGTTTTAGGCGCCTTGCCTTGCAACTTCTGGGGCAACTGTCGTATCGACATCAATGCCCGGATGACAGAATCCTGCTCAAGATCGAATGCCTTAATAAGCGGCATGATCTTTTCAGGGCAGTTCGTTTTGATTACAGCGCGGTGTTTTTCGTGGAACTGGAAATCAGGCAGGTGAAGCGGGGCGCCATTCCAATTGGCAAGCATTTTTTTTGACACAAAACCCAGTGAAATCATCCTTAACCTCGATTTGGGGTGTTTATGAAGAGTCTTCTGCGTGCTGCACATGTTCACGAACATATTCAAGTTATCAGCGAATGATATCGCATGCCACCAGTCTGCGAGTGCTATCAACTTAGACGCATAGGTCTTTATTGTGGCGTCAGGTGCGAGCGACGTTCGTTAACTGCAGTGCTGCAACTTTGTGGGTGTCCGTTTTGTGCTGTGAGTTCAACTGATGGACGC